>JAYTJE010000065.1:0-14841 GCA_043731355.1 Nitrospirota bacterium | reverse complement strand
AATCAGGAGAATTAACCCAGCGTTGTTTTATGCGTTAGAGGGCGCCCGAAATGGAGCGGAATGGGTGCCTGATTTGAAGCGGAACAGCGGCCTGAATTGCAGCGGAATGGGTGCCTGAATTGGAGCGGAATACGCAGCCGGGAGGAAAGGCGGATCGGATTCAGGGCGTAAGTTCCTGGCGCGAGGACCGAGAAGCAGTGCTGCGTGAAAGGGGCTCTCGATGAAAAGCGAGGCAATCCATGAATAGCATCCTTCTCATTGTTGTTTTGGCACTTGTTGTTCTCATCGCGGTCGTTCAATTCATCCTTCTCCGCAGGAAAACCATAGTCGATTTTGCTCCGATTCAGTCAACATTACTGGCGATCGAAAAATCCTATGAACACGGTGAGCGGTCTGCGCGGGAGGAAATATCACGTAACCGGGAAGAAACAGCCAACGCCATTCGGCAAAACCGGGAAGAACTGGCTAGTGCGCTCAAGGATTTTAACGATTCCATTGTTAAGAGCATGGGTGAAATGGCGAAGCTTCAAAAAGACGATTTGACGGTATTTTCGGGCCGTCTTGAAAAGCTCACACAAATGACTGAACAGAAACTTGACGCTACGCGGGCATCGACCGATCAGCGGCTTGCGGCCATCCAGGAAGACACTGGCGTAAAGCTGGAAAGCCAGAAGACCGCTATTGCGGACCGACTCAGGGAGATTCAAATAGAGGGTGCTTCCAGCGGCAAGCAGATGCGAGAGGAAATCGGCACATCACTGAAAGCTTTCAATGATTCCGTGCTAAAGGGAATGACCGAAATGAGTTCGGTCCAGCAAAAACAGATGGATTCGTTCTCAGCACAGATCGTAAAGCTGAGCGAAATAAACCAGCAAAAACTCGACGGCCTTAAAGCCGCTGTTGAACAAAAGCTCTCGGCTATCCAGGAGGATAATGCAAAGCAGCTCGATAAAATGCGGCTGACCGTGGATGAAAAACTCCAGAGCACACTGGAGAAGCGGTTGGGTGAATCCTTTAAGCAAGTAGGCGAACAATTGGAGCAAGTCTATAAGGGTTTGGGCGAGATGCAAGCGCTGGCAAATGGAGTCGGGGACCTAAAGAAGGTCCTGAGCAATGTTAAATCTCGCGGCACGTGGGGGGAAGTCCAGCTTGGCGCAATGTTGGAACAGGTGCTGGCACCGGATCAATTCTCTCGAAACGTTGCAACTAAGGATGGTGGCGAACGGGTTGAATTCGCGGTCAAGCTTCCTGGCCGCAGCGACGAAATAGATGAAGTTGTATGGCTGCCTATTGATGCAAAGTACCCAATGGAGGATTATCAGCGTCTCGTCGAGGCTCAGGAAAAAGCGGAAGTTGAGCTGGCGGAAGCCGCATCCAAGCAGCTAGAAAACAGAATAAAGCAAGACGCGGCAAATATCCGGAATAAATATCTCAACCCTCCGAAGACCACGGATTTTGCAATTCTTTTTCTGCCTGATGAAGGCTTGTTTGCGGAAGTTCTCAGGCGCACGGGGCTTGCCGACCATCTGCAGCGCGAGCATCGCGTAGTGATTGCAGGGCCGACCACGCTATGGTCCATCCTGAACAGTCTCCAAATGGGATTTAAGACGCTGACGATTCAGAAACGGTCAAGCGAGGTTTGGAATTTGTTGGCCGCCGTGAAAACCGAGTGGACGAAGTATGGCGACGTGCTGGCAAAAGTGCAAAAGAAACTCAATGAAGCTTCAAACACAATAGACGATGCACAGAAAAGGACGCGGGCAATAGGTCGAAAACTTAAAACGGTAGCGGAACTACCCGCATGCGACGCACAGGCCGTGCTTATGATGGAAAGTGCATCGGCAAATATGGACAATGAAAGTGATGACCTGAGCGAATCTGGGGCAAACTGATAAAAACTATAGGGTCCGTCTTTCTCCTTGCATTCAAGTAGAAGAGGTTTTTCGGGTCTGGCGATGCTTCCTGTCGCGCATTGCTGAATCAAGTCCGCGCATCATTGCCCCTCCGCATTGCATTTTCTGCTGCTTGCAGCCTTGCATTTTTGCATTCTTCTCTGTATAGTATTCACAGGATAAGGGTAAGGAGGAGCGTATGCAAACCGTCAAGGACGAGGTCAAATCACTCTTGCAGGAACTTCCGGATAACTGCACCTTCGAGGATGTGCAGTATCATCTTTATGTTATTGAAAAAATCCAACGCGGCATAGAGCGCGCTGAAAAGGAAGGGACCATTTCTCAGAAAGAGATCGAAAGGCGCATGAGCAAATGGACTACGAAGTAGTCTGGTCTCCGGAGGCATCCGAGGATTTGGCGTCGATTGCCGAGTATATCGGGAGAGACTCTGAGTTCTATGCGGCAGCCGTTGTGACGAAAGTCCTTGAAACAGCTCGAAGCGTTAGTACGTTTCCCTACATCGGCCGAATAGTCCCGGAACGGGGAGATGAATCCATCAGAGAGCGTTTTGTCTACAGTTACCGTCTTATCTATCGAATAACATCCCGGCAAATTCTCATAACTGCAATTATTCATGGAAAACGGCTGCTTGAATCAGTGTCGGCACGAATCGACATGCCTGAAAAGTAATCGTCACCTGGAACTTGAATAAAAAGCCGCCCTTCAATTGAAGCGCGGCTTTTGTTTTTTCCAGTGCTGAAGGTTCTACTTCGCCTTCATCCTTGTGTAGTTCAGCATCCCTCCTGCAAGCAGGATATCGCGCTGCCTGCTGCTAAGCGAATACTTAAGCGCAATGCTCTTGCCATTCGTCTTGTCCGCAATCACCAGCTCCGCACTCTTCTTGAGAGCGTCCATGATCCCGCTGATCTCTACACGGTCATTGGCGCCGATGGCGTCGTAATCAGCCTCGTTCGCAAACGTGAGCGGCAGGATGCCGAAGTTGATCAGGTTCGCGGCGTGAATGCGCTCAAAGGACTTGGCGACCACGGCCTTAACGCCTAAATACATGGGACAGATGGCCGCGTGCTCCCGGCTGGAACCCTGGCCATAGCTGGCGCCCGCGATCACGATGTTGTGTACTCCCGCCTTCTTGTTCTCCAGCGCCTTCTTTGAGAACGCCGGATCCAGACCTTCGAACACGAACTCGGCATACTTGGGAATATTGGAACGGTATTTGAGCCGCGATCCGGCAGGCATAATGTGGTCCGTGGTGACCTTGTCTCCGACCTTGATGGCGACCACGCCCTTGATCGTTCCGGGCAGCGGTTCCGCGGCAGGCGGCGCGCCGATGTTGGGTCCGCGGTAGATCGTGATTGCTGCGGGTTCTTTGGACGGCGGAAGGATCATGGAGTCCTCGATCCAGAACTCGTTGGGCAGGCTGATCTCCGGATAGGGGATGTCGAGTTTGCGCGGATCCGTGATGACACCCTTCAATGCCGCTGCCACGGCTGACTCGGGGCTGGCAAGAAAGACCTTGGCGCTCTTGGTACCTGACCGCGCTTCAAAGTTGCGGTTACTGGTGCGGATCGAGACTGCATCGGTCCTCGGCGCCTGTCCGCTGCCGATGCAGAAGCCGCAGGTGGATTCAAGGATCCGTGCGCCCGAGGAGATGATGTCGGCAAGAGCGCCGTTCTTTGCGATCATCTCGAGCACCTGGCGCGAGCCGGGAGCAACGCCAAAGCTCGTATCCGGGTTGATCTTCCTGCCTTTGAGCATTGAGGCCACGAGCATCAGGTCGCGGTAAGACGAATTAGTGCAGGATCCGACCATGACCTGGTCCACTTTTGTTCCCGCCAGTTCGGCAACGCTGCCAATATTGTCCGGCGAGTGAGGTTTTGCCATCAGCGGTTCGACGGTCGTGAGGTCCAGCTCGATCACTTTTTCGTAAGTCGCATCAGCGTCAGCAGTAAGGGCTACCCAGTCGCTTTCGCGTTTCTGCGCTTTCAGAAAGGTGCGCGTGATCTCGTCGCTCGGGAAGACCGAGGTCGTGACGCCGAGCTCCGCGCCCATATTTGTGATCGTCGCGCGTTCAGGGACCGAGAGTGTTTTAACGCCGTCGCCGCCGTATTCGATCACCCTGCCGACATTTCCCTTGGTCGTGAGCATCCTGAGAATGGTGAGAATGACGTCCTTGGCCGAGACCCAGGGCTGGAGCTTTCCCGAGAGGTCCACCTTCACGACCTTGGGGCAGGTGAGGTAGAACGGCCCGCCGCCCATGGCAACAGCCACGTCCAAGCCGCCCGCGCCGATGGCGATCATGCCGATGCCGCCGCCGGTCGGCGTGTGCGAATCAGAGCCAAGGAGTGTCTTGCCTGGTTTTCCGAAGCGCTCAAGATGGACCTGGTGGCAGATGCCGTTGCCGGCGCGCGAGTAGAAGATGCCGTGCTTTGCCGCCACGGTCTGGAGGTAGCGGTGGTCGTCGGCGTTCTCGAACCCGTCCTGGAGCGTGTTGTGGTCCACATAGCTCACGGAGAGCTCGGTCTTGACCTTCGGAACTCCCATGGCCTCGAACTGGAGGTACGCCATGGTGCCCGTGGCGTCCTGCGTGAGGGTCTGGTCGATCCTGATCGCGATCTCGGCGCCCGGTTCAAGCTTTCCTTCCATGAGATGGGACTCTAAAATTTTGTAAACGATATTTTTGCCCATGCGGTTGGCGCTCCTTTTATGTACTGACATCGGCGACATTATATTTGAAGAGGCTGGATAAGGCAACCGGAAATTGAACCATTCAAAAAACGCAGATTCTTTTTTGACTTGAGCAAGGCAGTATGGTACATTCCATGCCTATTTTAAGAAAGAGGTCTTATCTATTATGAAAAACTTATTCGACAAAACAACGATCAACGGCATGGAGCTCAGGAACCGCTTTGTGCGGTCCGCAACCTGGGAAGGCATGTGCGATGAAGAGGGCAGGCCCGGCGAGCAGTTGATGAAATGTTACCAGGAGCTTGCGCGAGGAGGCGTCGGCCTCATCATCACGGGATATGCCTTTGTGCGGCCCGACGGCAAGCAGATGCCCGGGTCCATCGGGGCGCAGAGCGATGAGTTTGCACCCGAGATGCAGGCGCTCTCCAAGGCCGTGCATGACGAAGGCGCCAGGCTCTGCATGCAGCTGGTGCATACGGGCGGACAGGGGAGGGCGCAAAAAGGGAGTCAGCTTATAGCACCCTCTGCCGTCGAGGCGGCGCAGTATACATCGCCTCCTGTTGAGATGAGCCAAAAGGATATCGATGAAGTGGTCGCTGCCTTCGGCGCAAGCGCGCGCAGGGCGAAACAATGGGGCTTCGATGCGGTCCAGCTTCATGCCGCGCACGGCTATCTCATCAATCAGTTCCTGTCGCCGCACACGAACCAGCGGACCGACGGATACGGCGGGAGCATCGAGAACCGCAGCCGCTTCCTTATGGAGGTCTATAAGGGCGTACGCACAGCAGTCGGCCCGGGCTTCCCGGTGCTGGTGAAGTTGAACGGCTCGGATTTTCTTGCCCATGGCCTGGAGATCGAAGAGGCAGTGACCGCAGCACAAGCTTTGGACCGCGAAGGCATCGACGCCATTGAAGTGAGCAGCGGCACGCCTGCGTCAGGGGACAACAACCCGGTGCGTAAGAAGATCGACACGCGGGAGCAGGAAGCATACAACCTTCCGCTGGCCCGGCGCGTAAAGCAGTCCGTTTCCTGTCCTGTTCTCGTTGTCGGCGGGTTCCGGAGTTTTGATCTGGCAAAAGAGGTTGTTGAAAAAGGCGAAGCGGATTATATTTCGATGGCACGGCCGCTTATTCGCGAGCCGGAACTCATCAGGTTGTGGCAGGAAGGCGGCGCCACCCGCAGCCGCTGTATCTCCTGCAACGGCTGCTACCGGCCCGGTCTCCGGGGAAAAGGGATCGCCTGTATTGTCGAACAGGCTGAGCGCAAAAAGGCAGATGGATAAATCACTGAATTCAAGATTCAAGATTCAAGACTCAATATTCAATTTGCTGGAATTTGTCCCACCCTACGGCATCTTGAATTCCTTGCCCGCGATGCGGACCGTCAGGACCGGGCAGGGCGCTTTGCGCACCACCTTCTCCGCGGTGCTGCCGAAGAGCATGTGGTCGATGCCGGTCCTGCCATGGGTCCCGATGACGATCATGTCCGCTTTTTTCTCCTTCGCGGTTCTGATGATCTCGACAAAGGGCACGCCCCGCTCCACGAGCTTCTCCACGTCCTTCACTTTTCCGGCTGTTTCCGCGGCCCACTTGTCCATTTCCTTCCAGGCGTTTTTTTGCATGTCATCCACGAGGTCCGCGACCGACAGGGTCGAGGGGATGTACCATTCCGCTATGCTGATGTCCTGAATGACGTACAGCAGGATAAGCCTGGCCTGGTAGTCCTTCGCCAGGGACAGTGCATAGTCCATGGCGGCGCGCGCACCGCTCGAAAAGTCGGTCGGGAAAAGAATCGTTTTGATCCGCATGGGGCCTCCTTGGGGGTGGGAATGCTTAAATACTATCTCTCTTCCCGTGCAATGTCAAACAGAAATCAGGCGGCTGTAGCACCTGAAACGGGTCTTCACAAGGAAAAAAACAATTGACAATTATGGCGCAGGCTGTTATAAAGGTCACCTGTTATGCTGCCAGCCACTGAAAAAATATGGATGAACGGCACGTTCGTGAAGTGGGACGATGCCAAGGTGCATATCCTGACGCACACGCTGCACTACGGCACCGGCGTGTTCGAAGGCATCCGCTGCTACAAGGCTGAAGACGGGTCCGCGGTGTTCCGGCTTTCGGAGCATGTCAGCCGTTTGTTCGAATCCGCCCACATCTGCCAGATGGAGATGCCCTTCACCCGCGAAGCGGTGGCCGGGGCGATCCTGGAAACCATCCGCGTCAACAAGATCGACGCTTGTTACATCAGACCGCTTGCTTTCCTGGGCTACGGCGCCATGGGCATTTTCCCCAAGGAAAATCCGGTCCAGATCTCGGTCGCGGTATGGCCGTGGGGCAGCTATCTCGGCGAAGATGGGATCAAGAACGGCATTCGCGTCAAGATCTCTTCCTACACCCGGCCTCAGGTGAACTCGACCATGGTCCGCTCCAAGACCACGGCGAACTATGCGAACTCTCTCCTTGCCAAGCGCGAGGCGCTCAAGGATGGGTACGACGAGGCCCTGCTGCTCGATACCGACGGCTATGTGGCCGAGGGAAGTGGTGAAAACGTATTCATGGTGCGCAAGGGTGTGATCAAAACTCCCCCCCTAACCTCCATCCTCGAGGGCATCACGCGGGACACGGTCATGCAGCTTGCGGCAGAGCGCGGGATGAAGCTTGTTGAAGAGCGGTTCACGCGCGATGAGTTGTATATCGCCGACGAGGCGTTCTTTTCCGGCACGGCAGCCGAGCTCACGCCGATCCGCGAAGTGGACAACCGGACCATCGGCACGGGCAAGCCGGGGCCGGTGACGAAAGAGCTGCAGGCCGCCTACTTCGATTGCGTACATGGCCGTGAAAAGAAGCACAAGAGCTGGCTTACCTACGTACAGGCAAAAAAATAGCCCGCACCGCAGGACGGTTGTTCAGCCTGGTTTTCAGACGGTTTTCCTCAGCGACCGTCGGGCGTCCTCGGATCACATAGCAGTAGAAAAAAAGCCGAAGTGGTGGAACTGGTAGACACGCACGTTTGAGGGGCGTGTGGGGCAACCCATGGGGGTTCGATTCCCCCCTTCGGCACCATTTTTATCTGACAGCCGCGCAGAGCGCGGTTCTCCTCCTGTTCTCCTGAGTTCGTTCACCATGAAAAAGCCTTTCTTCATAGCCGTTCTCATCAGCATCATACTTCTTGTTCAGTCCCTTGTTCACGCTCAGGAACCGATTGCCGGCAGTCGCGGCATCATCTCGGTCCCTCTGGCAAACGTGCATGAAGAGCCGCTGCCCAAGTCCCGATTGGCGACGCAGGTGCTTATGGGGGACGAGGTGCGCATCCTGGAAAAGCGGGACTACCGCTACCACATTGCCATTCCGAGCCAGGATGACCGCGAAGGCTGGATCCAGCAGGAGGCCGTGCTCATCCCTCGCGAAAAAAAGCTCTCCTATCTGAACGGCTCCCGCAGGAAGGTCGTCATCATCAGGGCCAAGACCGAGGCACGGATCCTCGACAAGACGGGCGATCATAACGTGCCGTTGTATGCCGGTACGCAGTTGCCTGTGATCGAGCAAACGGACAGCGGCTGCAAGGTACAGTTCCCCGACCGGACCCTGGCCATCATCGAGACCAATGATGTGATGCCGGTCAAGACTTCCGACCCGATCATGAATGATACCACGCCGGAGGAGCTCGTAAAGACCGCGCAGCAGTTCGTCGGCGCAAGCTACCATGCCGGAGGGCTCACGTCCCAGGGAATGGACATGGATGGACTCATCTCTATCGTATACCGGGTCCACGGCATGACGCTGGGCACGGACCGGTCCTCGTTCAAGACCCATGCGGAGCGGGTGGACAAAAAAGATATCCAGGCCGGCGACATCCTGGTGTTCTTTGGTGAGAGCGACGGGCTTGCGCTCGGCAACGGGCGGTTCCTGCAGGCCGCGCGCAAACGCACGGTCCAGGTCGCGGGCTTGGGCGACCGGCGCTATGCCAATGCGCTTCAATACGGGCTCAGGGTCATCGGCGCCGAGCCGGGCCAAAACAAGGTCCCGGCGGCCATGACCGCGGATGAGCTCCTGCTCGCCCAGGCGCGGACCGCGCGGCTTCCCGCGGGCAAGCGCATCGCCTACTGGGCAGGCCGCTTTATCGGCACGCCCTACGATCCCGATCCGCTCGGCCGGTATGTGCGCACGAACCGCATTGTGGCCGACGAGAAGGTCGACTGCATGTACCTCACGTTCCGTTCTGCCGAGCTTGCGCGGAGCAGCCTTCCCTTTGAAGCCATCAACCAGGCGCTGACGCTCAGGTTCATAACCGCGGGAATGCAGGTGGACGGGATCGTTACGAACTACGACCAGCGCTACCAGTACGGCGAAGATATGGTGTTCAGCGGCAAATGGGGAAAGAATATTACCGGTGAACTCGGCGCCGCGAAGACGATCCCCGGCTCGCGCGGCAAAGACACCGTCGACATCCTGCCGAAATCCACGCTCCTCATGCGGGGCCTCCAGAAGAACCTGCGGGACGGGGACATTATCTACTGGGTCAAGGACCCGAAGAAACGCGTTGTGGAAGAGATCGTGGCCCACCTCTCCATCGTCCATATCAAGGGAGGCAAGCCCTATCTGATCCATGCCGCCGGCGACAAGGACCGGGCAGACCGGCCCGGCGGCGGCGTGGTGAAGGAAGTTCCTTTTGCCCCGTATGTGCGGAACATGCGTTTCATCGGCGCTTTTGTAACAAGATTCGAGCAGTAAGATACGTCCCTTTCCCCAAGTTCTTCTTGATTTTTCTCCTCATATAGACTATTGTTTACAACAAGCGCAGGAAACCATCATCGTATAATCTGATATATCTGAATCAAGCGAGGGGATCCTTGGCCAAATACGCTCATTTATCAAGGGCGCCGATTACCGAGGCGCTGATCGATATTCGTATCAAGTTAAGAGAAGACCTGACCGTTGATAAACTAAACGAAATATACAAATCGATTTCAAGCCAATATCCGGAGCGGCGCGAGCACAGGCAATTTCAGAGCAGATTCGAACTAAAAGATAGCGAACCTTCTCAAGCGGTTGTCGAGATTGACAAAGTTGACGGCTATCTCTACACATCAGCGGACAAAAAGCAGATTGTCCAGGCAAGACTTGACGGCTTTACTTTCAGCAGATTAAAACCATACGAAAATTGGGAGCAGCTGAGAGACGAGGCAAAGAGATTGTGGAAAATATATCAAGAAGCAACATCTCCGGAAATTACGAGAGTTGCTTTACGATATATTAATAAGTTTGATATTCCCCAGCCGTTTAAAGATTTTTCCGACTATCTTGCCGCTGCGCCCATTGTGCCGTCGGCTTTACCGCAAGGCTTGAGCAGTTTTCTGACACGCGTCGTTATGCCGGAACCTTCGATCGACGCTATAGCCATTGTCACTCAGGCCTTTGAACAGACCGTAGATCCGAATTTCGTGCCGATAGTTTTTGATATAGATGTATTTAGGCAGACGCCGTCCGGGATGAACGAAGACGAGGCGTGGAAATTAATTGAAAAACTGCGCGATTTTAAAAACAAGATATTTTTCGAAAGCATAACAGAGCCACTAAAGGAGATGCTTTTATGAGCGGGGCGATCCAATGTTACGACTGTCCCACTATTTACGCCGGTAGTGTCGGTTTCAGCAAGGACTCCGCGAATTTGGCCGAAATGGTCGAAAAAGAAATCAGGAGCCGCTGGGAGAGTGTGAGCATAGGATATCCCGTCGAAGAGACAAAAAAAGCTGTTGTCAGGTTATTTGCGGAGAGTTCGCAACCCGATTGGGACGAATATGGGGCATCACCTGTTACATCAGGAGCATTGGCGGAGGCGTTGAAGTTGATTGAACTGCTCCCCAGGGCGTCTGTCCCGATGCCGGAGGTTTCAGCCCACCCGAATGGAGAGATAGGCCTGGAGTGGCGCACTGGCAGGCGCATGGTTTTTATCGTCAGTGTGGGGGGTAAACAAAAAATCAACTACGCAGGGCTCTTTGGCGACGATAAAATAAATGGATCATCATATTTTGGAGACGCCCTGCCTTCCAGGGTGATTGAAAATCTTCGTGGACTCTACCGCTAGTAAAGGAACGCGCCTTGGACAAGGTAAAGCCGGACGAAAATCTTTCGCGCTATATTCTCCAGAGCAATCAGATCAGAACGTCCGATAAGACGGTCAAATATACAGCCTTCATGCCCGCGCCAAACGGCAAGACCTCGGTGTTTCGCACAGCTGGCCTACAGGAAGGCATCTGGAAAATTGGGGAAGGCGTGGCTGTACCGCGCCAAAAAAAACTCTATGGGCGTGCGGACCTAACCGCCAGCCGGGTTTTCGATGCAGGTTTGCATATAGAAGCAGACGACGTGCCGCCGCGTCATGCCAACCTGACAGCCTGGCCCGATGAGTCATCGAAGCAAATGGCGATTGCCTTGGAACTTACAGCAAGCGCCCAGCTTCATCTGATAAATTAGCCGCACACCCCCTCGTAAATCCAATTTCTATTTTTCACCAGATAATAATTTCGCTTTGATACGTTTATAATATTAAAGACATTGAATTTTGAGGAAATGAACTCAGATTCAGCAGTTCCAGGACTTAATAGAGATCTTGCGCTGTCCACTGAAATCAAAATAGCACCATTAGAAAAATTAAAACAGTACAATGATTATTGTGCTTCTCTATTTGAAAAACTTAAGACAAATAACGTTCAAATCCGCACCCTCGTGCGCCTACGCGATACGCTCTTACCCAAGCTGATGAGTGGAGATGTGCGGGTTTGGTATGAAAGCAACTGAGGGGTTGTAAAATATGTCCAAAAATAAAAAACTACCCGACAATCAAATAACCGTTTATCAAACACCTGATGGAAAAATCAACATTGAGGTGCTATACGCCAATGAAAACATCTGGCTTCCCCAGAAGCGGATTGCGGAACTGTTCGATGTAGACCGTAGTGTTGTCACCAAGCACCTGAAGAACATCTTTTCCGAGAACGAGTTGCAGGAAGACTCAGTATGTGCAAATTTTGCACATACTGCCGAAGATGACAAAAAATATCAGACAAAGTTTTATTCGCTTGAAGCGATCATCGCTGTGGGGTACCGGGTCAACTCGGAACGCGGCACACAGTTCCGGCAATGGGCGATTTCAATTCTTCAGAAATATATTCATAAAGGCTTTGCGATCGACAGCGAAAGATTTAAACATGGTTCCCGTTTCAGCACGCGATATTTTGACGACTTACTCGAAGAAATCCGGGATATCCGTTCCAGTGAGCGGATGGCGTATCAGAAAATTACCGATATTTATGCCACTTCCATTGACTATTCGCAAAAAGCGGAGGACACAAAACAATTCTTCGCCACGGTACAGAACAAACTGCACTTTGCCATTACCGGGCGGACCGCTGCGGAAGTTATCGCCACACGAGCCAGGAGCGACAAGCCGAATATGGGCTTGACCTCATGGCGAAAAGGGCCTGGCGGTAAAATCATGCCAGGTGATGTTGCCATAGCGAAGAACTACCTGGACAAACCCGAGCTGGATCATTTGAACCGCATAGTGACCATGTATCTTGATTACGCGGAATTACAGGCGGTTCGTAATAAGCCGATGTACATGAAAGACTGGATTGAAAAACTGAACGCTTTTCTAAAGTTCAGTGAATACGAAATACTTACCAATGCAGGGCAAATCAGTCATGAAGTCGCTCTGACTCTGGCCGACAAAGAATATGAAAGCTTCAAAAAAATACAGGATAAGAATTACAGCTCCGATTTTGACAAAGAGATAAAGCGCGTCACGCGGAAAAAAGATGCCGACGAATAAAATCACCGAGGCGCAAATCGAGACCTTTGCCGTCGAAACGCTTAAGACCTTGGGCTGGCAACACGTTTACGGACCGTCCATCGCCCCAGGCGCCGAGCATGCCGAGAGAGAAAGTTTCGAGCAAAGCATATTAACGAAGCGCTTGCGCAAAGCTGTTGCAAGATTAAACCGGGGTATTCCTTCGGCTGCGCAGGAACAGGCTGTGCAAAGAGCGCTCCGAATTTATTCACCGGACCTGCTGCACAACAATGAAACCTTTCACCAGTTCTTTGTCGAGAAAGTAAAAATACCCTATCAGCAAGACGGCTATGAAAGAAGTTATGAAGTGGCGCTGATTGATTTTGCTAATCCTTCAAACAACGAATTATTAGTTGTCAACCAGTACACGATCATTGAGAACAACCAGATCAAGCGGCCGGACATCCTGCTCTTTGTCAACGGCATCCCTCTTGTGCTGATCGAGCTTAAGAATCCGGCGGATGAAAACGCCACCACGTTAAAGGCCTTTGACCAGATTCAAACCTACAAAGCGACTATTCCAAGCCTTTTCACCTTCAATGCATTCTGCGTCATTTCGGACGGTATGGAGTGCAGAGCGGGAAGCGTTTCGGCGGATTTCAGCCGTTACATGACATGGAAATCAACTGATGGTCAAACCGAGGCTTCACGGTTCGCTCCGCAGCTGGAAACCCTTATGAAGGGGATGCTGAACCCCGCCACGTTATTAGACCTTGTCCGCAACTTCATTGTATTTGAGAAATCAAAAAAGGAAGATCCCAAGACAGGTTTAACGCAGGTCGTAACTGTTAAAAAACTGGCGGCTTACCATCAATATTATGCGGTCAACAAAGCAGTTGAAAGCAGTCTCAAGGCGGCTTCCGCGGATGGAAACCGCAAGGGCGGCGTTGTGTGGCACACGCAGGGCAGCGGCAAATCCATCTCCATGGTTTTCTACACAGGCAAGATCGTGTTGAGCCTCAATAATCCGACCGTCGTGGTGATCACCGACCGCAACGACCTGGATGACCAGTTGTTCGACACCTTCGCGTCCTCAAAGCAGTTGCTCAGGCAGGAACCGGTACAGGCAAAAGATCGTGAGCATTTAAAAGAACTGCTTAAAGTCGCCTCGGGCGGGATCGTGTTCACCACCATTCAAAAATTTCTGCCTTCTGACAACAAGTCGGAACATGACCTGCTGTCGGACAGGACCAACATCGTCGTGATCGCTGATGAAGCTCACCGGACACAATACGGCTTTGAGGCGAAGTTAATTGATGAAAAAGACAAGATTACCAAAGAGGTGATCGGCAAACGCATTGCCTACGGGTTTGCAAAGTATATGAGAGATGCATTGCCTAACGCAACGTATATCGGGTTTACGGGCACACCGATTGAAAACACGGACATCAACACACCGGCGATATTCGGGCAGTATGTCGATATATACGACATAGCGCAATCTGTCGCTGACGGCGCAACCGTTAAGATTTACTACGAAAGCCGTCTGGCAAAGGTAAATCTCGACGATGAGGGCAGGCGTTTGATTTCGGAGTTCGACAAAGAGCTTGAAGAAGACGAAGAGATAAGCGACAAGCAGCGGGCCAAAGCAAAGTGGACAAAGCTCGAAGCTATTGTAGGTAATGAGGGAAGGGTAAAGAACCTGGCAAAGGACATAGTTACGCACTTTGAGCAGCGGCAAGCCGTATTTGAAGGCAAGGGCATGTTTGTCGCCATGAGCCGCAGGATCGCGGTTGATCTTTATAATGAAATCATCAAGCTGAAGCCCGAGTGGCATAGCGATGATCCGGCCAAGGGCGCGATTAAGGTTGTCATGACTGCATCCAGCGCCGATGGTCCTGTCATGCAGAAGCATCATACGACAAAGACACAGCGCAGGACATTATCAGACAGGATGAAAGACCCGGCAGACCCATTGAAGCTGGTCATTGTCCGGGACATGTGGCTCACGGGTTTTGACGCGCCCTGCCTGCACACGCTTTATGTTGATAAACCGATGAGAAACCACACCCTGATGCAGGCCATTGCGAGGGTGAACAGGGTTTTCAAGGACAAGCCCGGCGGGCTGGTTGTGGATTACTTGGGCATCGCAACAGACCTGAAAAAAGCGTTGGCTTTTTACTCTGATTCCGGCGGCAGAGGGGAACCCGCAGAGGGACAGGAAAAGGCTGTACAGGCAATGCTGGAAAAGCTGGAAGTGGTGCGCCAGATGTTCTTTGAAAAAAGCAGGGCCGCTGAATCAATCATGGTTGCGGAACCAGTCGCGTATTACGGCGAATATCCCGGAACCGGATTTAATCGGTTCTCCGGGTTGAATTCCCCGCCGCTTGCGGCGAATAGTTCAAATGAAGATGGTTTCAATACCCCGCTGCTTGCGGCGGGGTAGTTTATT
>JAYTJE010000064.1:0-10507 GCA_043731355.1 Nitrospirota bacterium | reverse complement strand
TCGGCGTCGGGCCTGGCAATGACCTGGTAGTCACTCAGCGTTTCTTCCAGCATCTTCAGGATCTCGGGCTCATCATCAACCAGCAGAATGGTCTTCATGCCGGATGTGCCTATACGGTTACCTGCAGCCTGCACAGGAGGAGGATGAGCACCCGCCGCAACCCGGACCGCCGGAGGACTCAGGGGAAGCGCTGCCCGAGGACGTTCCCATGCCGAAGCGGGACATGAGCTTTTCCGTGTTTCCGGAGCCGCACTTTTCGCACACGACCGCCGGATTCGGTCCGAATACCAGTTTTTCGAATTCAGCCTTGCAGGCGTTGCAGCGATATTCGTAGATAGGCATGGTCCAATCCAACCTCTCAATCTGAATTTGAAATCCCTGTTTCTTACTTCTCACTTCTTACTTTCCATCAATCCGCATTGCAATCACCTGCGCCGTATGCAAAACAACCGCATCCGAGCCGGCCCGTTTGAGCGCTTCCGCCAACTGCATGCGGCAGCCGGGACAACCCGTGACCACGATTGGCGCCGTTGTATTGATGAGGTCCCTTGCGCGGGCCTCGCCGATAGCATTGGAAAGCCGGTGGTGACCGATGCGCATGACGCCGCCAAATCCGCAGCACTGACCGGGATGCGCCGCCTCGACGAGCTCGATCCCGGGAATGGACTCCAGTACCGACCGCGCCGTCCTCGCCAACCCCTGTCCCCTGCCGAGATGACAGGGGTCGTGCCAGGTCACGCGCAGCTTCCGCGTCCCCGGCGGAAACGCGGGCATGGTCTCTGCCAGCGCTTCATGAAGGTCCATAACCGGCACAGGCGCGGCGCCCGAAGGCGCGAGCAGCGCAGGGTATTCTTTTTTAAAAGTCAAGCCGCAGGAAGCGCAGGCCGTCACCACCCTGTCGACCTGAAGCGATGCAAAGAGCCGCTGGTTCCGCTCCGCAACCGCTTGCGCCGCTTCACGGTCGCCGAGCGACAAAAGCGGCCTGCCGCAGCACACGGCATCGTCAAGCACGACCACCTCATACCCGATCTTTTCAAGCACAGCCACGGCCGCGGTCCCGATGTCCGGTTGAAAATTTTTAATGGCGCAGCCCGGATAAAAGGCAATCCTGCCTTTTGTCCCCGGACCCTTCACCTGAAAATCCCCCCTCGCCTTTATCCTCTCCCCCGAGGGGAGAGGGTAGGGTGAGGGGTTTTCATTCGCCGTTATACCAACCCGTCGGCTTCTCCCCTCCATCCCGTCGTACCGCAGCACCGCGGGCGCCAGCCAGGCCAGCGAGCGCAGGGCGCGGTCGTGCGTGAACGCCGCGGCCACAAAGCGGCTGATAAGGCCGCGGCCGGAAGCGCGCACAGCGTCTTCTTTCGCGGCCTGGATGATGGCGGTCACGGGCACGTTGCTGGGACAGGCGGTTTCGCAGGCAAGACAGGACGTGCAGGTCGCGAGTCGGTCCGCAAAGATCGCGGACAGGGGAAGCCGTTTGTCCAGCACCGCATGGATGAGCGCGATCCGCCCCCGTGGTGAAAGCGATTCTTCTCGGTCAGGCTGAAAGGAAGGGCAGACCGCCCGGCAGACGCCGCAGCGGACGCAGCGGTTGATGTCAGCGCGATACGCATCGAGTGATGATTCCTCGTTATTATTCCGCATTCCGAATTCCGCATTCCGCATTTCGAACGCTCACGGCAGCACCGTAACAACCGTGCCGAGCGCCACGACGCTGAAGATCTCGTCGACATCGGCATTGGCCAGCGCAATGCAGCCTTCAGTCCAGTTCACCACCCCGGGCGGGCCGGCCGGATCGGGCACTGCGGTCCTGCCGTGGATGCCGATGGCGCCGCCAAGCCGGGTGCTCCAGGTCGGCGGCTGCCGTTCGTCAATGGCCTTTTTTATTTTGTCGTATTCAGACCGGGTGATAAGACGCTCCTGCAGCCCGTACCCGGCATGCTTGAGCCCCGGATAGCTGAGCCCCATGAACTTGTAGAAACGCTTGCTGGGATTCATGGTGCAGATATAAAAGTCCCCTTCGGGCGTACGCAGGTCGCCGGTCCTCCGTTTATCGCCGTCGCTGTAGCCCTTGCCGAACACGGCCGGATAGGTCTTCACCGGGGTCATGCCCTTGTACAGGGTCAGGGTGTACTGGGACTTCCAGATGACGAGCCGGGGCTCGCCGGAGAGCGCCGCGACCAGCGTGGCGAACGTCTCGGCCTTGCGGGCGTGCGTCCCGGGCAGCGGGGAGATGCAGCTGAGCAGCAAAAGCAGGACCACGAACCTGAGGAAGAAGAAACTATGAGCGAGCAATCCTGCCATGGGCCGTTCCGGGCTCAGCCGCGGGACTGCGCTTCGTGCTTGTTCGCGCAGTCTTCGCTGCAGAAATAGACCAGGGCGCCCTTGATGCGGCGCGTCGTGGCGCGGTCCTTGATCACGTAGGTGCGGCACTGCGGATCAAGCACCATCTCCGTGCCGTGGATCCGCGCCTTGCGCTCTCCTTCATGGTAAGCGCGGCCGGCGGACCGGAACACCGTCTTGATGGCGGAGTAGACCAGCATGGCCAGAAAAAAAATAAACAGGAAACGGATCATCGGGCATCCTTCTTCGTCAGCTCGCCGAACTTCACGATGCAATGCTTCATGTATTCGGCCTCGGCATGGTGGGGCGCGATATGGAGCAGTTCCTCCCAGACGCGGATGGCGGCAGGGTAGTTCTTTTTGTCATAGGCATAGACGGTCCCCATCTGGAACCGCGCGGTCTGGTGCAGTGGGTCGCTGTCCA
Organism: Nitrospirota bacterium; assembly: GCA_043731355.1. GTDB lineage: Bacteria > Nitrospirota > UBA9217 > UBA9217 > UBA9217 > GWC2-56-14. Next base: position 7,741 of record JAYTJE010000064.1, on the reverse strand, counting down.
CTGCTTTGCGGAACTCGCTGAGCGCCCGGTCGATCTGCCCGGCGCTCCGGCAGGCAATGCCCAGGTCCGCGTGGAGGTCGGCGTTGTGCGGATCGAACCGAAGCGCATGTTCATACAGGGAGCTCGCTTTGTTCCACTGATTGCCGCCGGCGTAAGCATGCGCAAGCCCGATGAGGCTGGCAAGATTGTTCGGGTCTTCGGCAAGTATGTTTTTGTATTCTTCGATGAGCCCGTCATAGTATGGCTTCTCCCGCTCCGTCGTGGCCTGGTGCGCGGGGACCACCGTCGGCCGCACCCGCTCCCGGGGGCGGTCGCAGCCCGGACCGGGGAGGAGTAAAAGTGAAACAATGAAAAAAGCCGTTGTCTTCAGGGACCGCCTGTCCTTGCTGTTCATGCCGGTGTCGTCAGTGAACCGGCGCCTGTTTTTCGAGCCAGGCCGAGATGGCGCTGTCGTAGCGCGACGTGTGCTGGAACACCGCGCGGCAGAGCTCGAAGCGGGTCTTTAAGGACACCTCTCCGGTCTTCCGCAGCTCCTCGAGCACCCGGCCGTAGTCGCGGGACGAAACCACCACGGCCACGTCCGTATAGTTCTTGGCAGCCGAGCGCAGCATGGCCGGTCCGCCGATGTCGATGTTTTCGATGGCCTCCTCAAGGGTGCAGCCGGGCTTCGCCACGGTCTGTTCAAAAGGATAGAGATTCACGACCACGAGGTCGATGGGCAGAATGCCGTTCTCTTTCCACTGTTTCATGTGCTTGGGATTGTTCCGGCGGCCGAGGAGCCCGCCATGGACCTTGGGATGAAGGGTCTTGACCCTGCCGTCCAGCATTTCCGGAAAACCCGTGAACTCCGAAACGTCCTTGACCGCAACGCCGCCGTCGCGAAGCAGCTTGGCCGTTCCGCCGGTCGAGAGGATCTCGATCCCGAGCGCATCGATCGCTTTGGCAAAATCAAGGATGCCTTCTTTGTGAGAAACACTGATGAGCGCGCGCGTCACTTTAGCCACGGGGACCCTCCTGCGAACCTGGTAAGATATTTGAAAGATGGGAAATAGTAACCGAAATTCAGTTTGAAGTCAATGAGCGTGAATTTCGTAGTTGAATCTGGTTTTTTCTTATGGTATATTGAATTCCGTTTTACCTTATTTTCCCGCAGGAAGGCACATATCAGCGCGAAGCATGGATATGTCTTAATATCCGGGCAGGTGCATGAATGTACAGGGGGCAACTTGAGACCAGAATATAAACTGCAACCACTCGTTATTAAAGGTAAAAAAATACCCGTCCCGATCATTCAGGGCGGAATGGGCGTAGGCGTCTCCTTGTTCCCGCTGGCCAGTGCAGTTGCCCGGGAAGGCGGTTTGGGCATTGTTTCGAGCGCCTGTCTGGACCGGCTGGTTTCAAAACGGACCGGCAAAAAGTTCAATTCCTACGAAGCCGCCTACGAAGAGGTCTCGCGCGCCAAGGAAGGCGGGTATGCCGGCATCAACATCATGTGGGCGCTGTTCCGGGATTACAACGACTCGGTCAAGGGCGCCATTGACGCGGGGGCCGATGCGATCATTTCCGGGGCCGGCCTGCCGCTGAACCTGCCCGCGATACATCCACCCAAGGACACGGCGCTCATCCCTATCGTGTCTTCGGCCCGGGCGCTTGAGATCATCTGCAAAAAATGGGAACGGCTGGGCTACCGGCCTGATGCCGTGGTGCTCGAAGGCCCCCTTGCCGGCGGCCACCTCGGGTTCCACATCAAGGACGTGGAGCTCGAAAGCAACAAGCTCGAAAACCTCTTTCAGCCGGTCAAGGACATGGCCATGAAATACGGGGATATCCCCGTCATCGTCGCCGGCGGCATCTATACCCACGAGGACATCGTCCATTACCTGAAGCTGGGAGCAGCCGGCGTCCAGATGGGCACGAGGTTCCTGGCCACCGAGGAAAGCAGCGCCTCCGAGGCCTACAAAAAGGCCGTGGTCGTATCCAAAGATTCGGACATCGTCGTGGCGCACCGCCCCGGATCTCCCTGCGGCCTTCCTTTCCGCGTCATCAAACAGTCTCCCATGTACGCCTCTGCGCTCAAGCGGCTTAGAAAACCCAAGTGCGACAAAGGGTATGTGCTGCTCAAGGACGCTGACGGCAAGTACACAATCTGCGGCGCCAAGGAAAGCAACGAGAACTTTTTCTGTATCTGCAATGGATTGTTGAGCTCCGGCGGCTATAATACCGACCAGGAAGAAGCGCTGTATACGGTGGGTTCCAATGCGTCCCGCGTTGACCGCATCCTTTCGGTCAAAACGCTGATGCGGGAACTATCAGGCAAAGGAGAATAATATGAGCTCGGACGAAATGGACCCCGCGTTGAGGGCCTCGATCAATAAACATGTGGATCAGCGTATTGTCGAAGCCTCGCGCCAGCTTTATGATGCGCTGAACAAGAAGATAACGACCGTTGAGACCAAGCTGCACGAGGTGGAGCATAAGACCACCCGGAACCGCTGCGCCATCATCGCTTCCAAGGGGACGCTCGACATGGCCTACCCGCCGCTGCTGCTCGCCACGGGCGCCCGCAGCATGGGCATAGAGGCGTCCATCTTCTTCACGCTCTACGGCGTGAACATCCTCAAGAAAAACGCCAGCCTCAAGGTGGCGCCGATCGCGAACCCCGCCATGCCCATGCCGATGCCGAACATTCTCGGAGCGCTCCCGGGCATGACCGCTCTGGCGTCCATGATGATGAAGGGCATGTTCAAAAAACAGTCGGTCCCCTCGATCCAGGAGCTTCTGGATATGTCGAGGGAGTCGGGCGTGAAACTCGTCGCCTGCCAGATGACGCTCGATGTTATGGGGATGAAGAAGGAAGACCTTATCGACGGCATAGAGTTCGGCGGCCTGGCAACCTTCCTTGAGTACGGCATGGGAGCCACCCTCACCTTGTTCGTGTAACGCAGTCACACCCGCGCCAGCACCCGGAGTTCGCCTGGCCAGCCGGAGGAGAACCAGTATTATGGAACAGGGAATTCCCGTATTAACGCGCAAGGGACGGGAGGCGCTCAAGAATCCACCTCCCGATATCAGCCCTGTCTGCAGGAACATCCTTGTTCAGACGGACGGCAAAAAAACCGTCGGGGATATCCAGCAGTTGTTCCGGGGGCTCAAAGGCCTTGATGAGGGCATGGAGCGGCTGTTCGCCGGAGGATACCTGGAAATCTCCCACCAATGCATCGACCTCGTGAAAGCGCTGACCCAGCAGATGCTGGGACCCAAAGCCCCAACCCTTCTCAAGAAAATAGACGAGCTGCACTCCAAATTCGGCGATGCGTGCTGGGACCATATGGATGAACTGGATAAGACCGCGCGCATGTTTTACGGCGAAGTGTTGGCCGAGAACCTGAAAAAAGAGATCAACCGCCTCATAAAAGAAAGCAGAAAGCCGTCATAGCCGTCCCTGACCGCAGGAACCCCACTTCCGCATAAGAACGAGGACCCCCCGCATGAGCCAGCTCGACAAACTGATCGAACGCCTCCAGCCCCAGCAGGAGATCCTTCTCGAAACCGGGAAGGAACCCATGATGCGCACACGGCTCGGCGCCAAGGCAATGCTTAACCAGGTGCTTTCGACGCCCCAGATCATCGCACTCCTCTCTGAGATCGCGCCCCTTGCCCAGAAGCAGAACCTCTCGCAAAAAAAAGCATCGACTTTCGAGTACGAGTACAACGCCAAGTCGCACAGCATCATGTTCATGGCCCAGGGAGAACAGGTCAAGGCGGTGATCTCGCTGTCGGCCGGGCCAAAACCGGTTTCCGGACCCGAGAGCGAACCCGGGACCGATTCCGGGATCGAACCTGACTTTGGACCCGAGGTCATTACCGAGGAGCCCGAATCCCAGATAGCGGCGCCCGCCGCGCCCGCGGCCAGACCGGCAAGCGCGGGCCCCGAACCCGAGCTCAACGTCCTGCTCCGCAAGATGTTCGGCATGAACGCATCGGACCTCCACCTCACTTCGAACCACAAACCCATGATCCGGCTGCATGGCGATATGATGGACCTTCCCGACCAGCCAACAGTCACTCCGGAGCGGATGAAGAGGCTGATCTATGGCATCATGCCTCCCCACAACGCGGACCAGTTCGACGAGACCCACGATACGGACTTCGCCCATGAGATCCCCGGCCTGGCGCGTTTCCGCGTCAATATCTTCATGGACCGTTTCGGACTCGGCGGAGTGTTCCGGCAGATCCCCATGGAGATCGTGACCGCCGAGAAACTCGGCCTGTCCAAGGAGGTCCTCGATCTCTGTTTTCTGAGCAAGGGGCTCGTTCTGGTCACCGGTCCCACGGGGTCGGGCAAATCGACGACCCTCTGCGCGCTCGTGGACTTCATCAACCGCAACCGCAAGGACCACATCATCACCATCGAGGACCCCATCGAGTTCGTGCATGCCAAGAAAAGCTGCCTCATCAACCAGCGCGAAGTGCACATTCACACCAAGTCCTTCAGCAACGCGCTGCGGGCCGCGCTCCGCGAGGACCCCGACATCGTGCTTGTGGGCGAGATGCGCGACCTGGAGACCATAGGCATCGCCATTGAGACGGCGGAAACGGGCCATCTCGTGTTCGGCACGCTCCACACCACCACCGCCGCGTCCACCGTGGACCGCATCATCGACCAGTTCCCCGCGGACCGGCAGTCCCAGATCAGGACCATGCTGGCCAGCTCGCTCAAAGGGGTCATCTCGCAGACGCTCTGCAAGAAGGCCAAGGGCCGCGTCGCCGCCATGGAAGTCCTGCTCGTGAACAGCGCCGTGTCGAACCTCATCCGAGAAGGCAAGATCTATCAGATCCCCTCGGTCATGCAGACCGCCAAGGGGCAGGGCATGGTCATGCTGAACGACGCACTGTTTAAACTCGTGGTCGAAAAGCAGGTCGCCCCGGAAGAGGCCTATGTCAAGGCCATCGACAAGCAGGGACTCCTGACCATGTTCAAGAGCAAGGGCATTACCGTGAAGCTGTCGGGTATGGCGGAATAGCGGAGGAGGAACACTTTGATGACGACGCAGCGGGAGTTCGCGATACCCAAGGACAAACAACTCGTAACGCTCCACCTCATCGGCGGCGAGACCATGACCGGGAACATCTTTCTCGAATACTTCCCCGAAGCCTCGACCCTGCACCAGAAGGTCAAGGCGTTCATCGAGGACGGGAACCGGTTCTTTCCGCTCACGACCGACGGCTCACCTACCGCGTTCATCAACAAGGAGCGCGTCAACCTGCTCGAAGTGGCGAGCTCCGAAGAGGAACCGGCCTACCAACTCATGCATGTCGAGGACATCACCGCGCTCTTCACTGACGAAGCGGCGCTCAGCGGCGAACTCCTGGCGGAAGTGCCGAAGGAAAAGGCGCGGCTGTCTGATTGTCTCAACCTGCCCGAAGCCTTCCTCTGCGTAAAAAAAGAAAAGGCCCTTTGCTATCTGAACAAAAGAGCCATCCAAAAGGTCATTTACTCGAAGGGGTAATGCTCCCGCGCCGTATGATCACACGCGTCCCCTTCTCCACCTTGAACCGTTTGCCCTCGTCCCGCAGGCCGTCAAAAGAAACGATATCGCCGCGGAGCAGCTCGGAATAGGATTGATTCTCCGGGCCCCTGTCCTTATCAAGCCGCGTGATCAGCTTTCGTCCCTGAACGCCGCAAACATAGTACTCTGCCTTGCCTTTTGATAGGAGCGGTTCGCTTACCACGCGGAAGACTTCCGCGCCATACACCCCGGAAAGTGAGTGCCCATCCCGGCGCAGCACCAGGTAGGAGAACTTGAGCGCGTCTTTGCGCAGGCCGGTCAGCTTGTCGAGCGCGCGGACCAGCGGGGGCGCTTCCCAGGGAAGGTCTTCGTGGCACCAATCCTTTGGATTCAGAAGCGCGGGGCAGGGTCCCTGTCTGAGGCAGGGAGCATAGACCGTAAATCCCTTTTCGCGGAGAACGTCACGGAGCAGCAGCAGGTCGCGCGAGGTCTCCTGCAGGGCGGGCTCGATAAGGATGCAGCTGCCGTCGGGCGTCAGGAATTTTTTCAGCAGATGTGCCAGGATTTCCGTGCGCCGGGCAAGTTTAGCGGCATCATGCGCATACAGCTCATTCAGCAGGTTTGACAGGAGAATGATATCGTACTGCCCGGCGAGTCTGCCTTCGACCTTGTCGATCGTGGAATGGACCGTGGTGAGCGTTGAGCCGGAGGAATAATCGCGCCGCACGCTCGTAAAAAGCCGCTCCGCCTCTTTGAGGTTCTCCGCCACCTGGTCCTGGGCAATGAACTCCAGGAAGGGGGGATGGACCCGCGATGAAAAAAAATCGATCGTGCCCAGCACTGCCGTGCCGGGTCCGGATCCCAGGTCCAGGATCCTGAGCCGCTCCTTTTGGAACACTCCCCGAGGATGCAGCGAAAGCTCGGACAGGGCAAGCGTGACCTTGGCGCGGTTGGGCGGAAGAAAATACACCTGGTAGGCCTTGCGCAAGGCAGCGTCGTCCAGATAAGCGGCGGGAAGCTCGCCGCGGTCCCGGGTAAGCAATTGAGAAAGGCGCAGGATATCGGCCGCAAGCGTTTGAAGGTCCTTCGGCGACACCTGCCCGGCCACAACGAGCGGACCCGGCGCTGTTTTGTGTGGATCATTCATGCTGCCCCCCCTGCGCGGGACCGGCCGTGACGAGGCACTAAACTGTTCCGCTCCGCGCGACGCCATGCCGGGACCTTATACCATGTTCCGTTCAATATTGTAAGCGCGAAAATCCGGGACCAAAAGCCTTTTCACCACGAAGAGCACGAATAAATTGACAATAACGGTTTTTAAGGTAGAATTGCAGTAACACATCGTTGCAGAAATTTTTCATGCTTTTTTCTATTCAAAGAGGAACCACGAATTTTCAGGCCATCCATGAAGCTTGACATTACCAAAAAACTGGTCCTTATTTTTACCCTGGGTCTGCTCTGCCTTGCCGGCATCGGCTACCGCCTGGAGCACGACAACGGCATCCCGCCCGCAAAACCGGGCACTGCCATAATCGATCAGGCGTTTCCAAAGGCCCTGAACAAACTGCGCGCGGGCCTCAAGGACCTTGAAACCGCGGAACTGGGCTACGCCTTTTCAGGTGAGCAACAGTATAAAACAGCCATCGGCGCCGCCGCAACCCTGGTGCTCCGGCTCACGCGCGATATTCAAGCTCATTCAGAAAACGCTCCGGCGCGTCTTCAGGACTTCATGCGGACCGAACCCCTGATCACCCAGCGGGTCCTGTTCTCGAAACAGATAATCGAAACCAGGGAAACGAGAGGACTGAAAAAAGCCTACGCACAGATCCAGACCGGTTTTGGCAAGGAACTCACCGCGCAAATAGAAATCGGCCTCGCCGGTCTGGAGGCGGACAATGCGTCTCCGCTTCCGGACCCGGATGCGACGCAGGCGCGAAACGGGCACTTTAGTTCGCTTCTGGTTGCGGCGGCCTGCGGCATCGTGGTCGTCATGGTCATTGCCGCGATCGTGCTCATCGGCGGGGCCCTGACGAGACGCGAAACCAGGACCGTCAGGGATCTGGAAGAGCAGCTCAGTATTTACAGCGAAGGTTTGAAGGACCATGCCTCGATCATGCTCGATCCCGACGGCAGGTGTTGTTTTCCGAATTAATCCGGTCTAATCTTCCTGATTAAAGCAACCCTTTCACATTCGTCTGGCCTCTTTGAAGCAAAAGAACCGGAGGGATCGC
>JAYTJE010000063.1:0-4410 GCA_043731355.1 Nitrospirota bacterium | reverse complement strand
TGACCGCATCAAGAAGCTTCTGGTGATAGCCTTCACGCCTGCGCGTGAGGGTGTTCATCAGATTAAAGGACCGGGGCTTCCAGTCGAGCTCCGTGAGCCTGCCGCCCTCGGCCGGATCGATGAATAGATTGAGCAGTTCCGAGTTCATCATGACCTCGTCGCTCCCATCCAGGTCGAAGTCGCCCTTTTCAAGCTCCAGCCATGCAGGCGCCGCTTGTCCTTGTTTCCCCGACTTCCGGCTCCTGACTCCTGACTTCTGCCTTTGCAGTATGCCATCAGCAATATACTCCGCCTTGATCACCTGCCCGTAGATGCCGGTGCGCAAATGCGGCAGGTACAGACCGCCGAACACACCGTGCCAGTAGGCGTCGTTGCACTGCGCCTGGTACACATGGTCCAGCATCCGCGCTGCCTCCGCGCCTTTTTTCGCACCCCGCGCCTCGAGAGCGGCCAATGCTTCGCCGGCCTTGCGGCTTGCCATGAGCATCCGCTTGTGCATGTGGTTGCTTTCGGAATACTTGGTGAAGAAGTTCCTCCAGATGCCGCCTTTGATGAACGGCCGGAGCCCGCTGAACTGAGGTGTGCCTTTTACCGTTTCGAGCGCGTCGTCGTACTCTTTCATGGCGCGCGTGGGCAGCGTCCATTCGCCCATTTCCATGTACGAGGCGGTGGGCAGATAGACCCTGCCGCGCGGCGGCTCCCGGTCCGCGAATTCCGAGAACGTGGTCGTTTCGAGCCATTCGCTGTTCTGTTCGAGGAGCGTGAAGAACCGGTCGAGCCAGCCCTCTTCGTACACGGTCTTATAGGTCTCGGGCCAGACGCCGAACTTCTCGCCGTCGTCCGCCATGACCGCCAGCCGGTCCCGCGAGGGAGAGCGCAGCGTTGCCAGGAACTCCAGCGTCTCCTCCGGCGCGTGGAACGGGATAAGGTACCGGAGCCGCTCGCTGCCCGGGAACACCCGCACCATGCCGTTCTGCTCTTCCGTCAGGTAGTAGCCGTCTAATTCGTCGTCGTGCAGGCCCGCCATCTTGAAGTGAAAATCATCGACCACCACATGGTCGATGCCCGCTTCGGCAATGGACTTCGGCAGATGGGGCTCCCAGACCCGCTCGGCAAGCCACATGCCGCGGGCCTTGTATCCCAGCGTCGTGTCGATGAAGGAGGAGAGCTTGCGGATCTGGCCGATCTTGTCTTCGTCAGGCAGCACCGCAAGGATCGGTTCGTAGAACCCGCCGGACAGGAGCTCGGCGCGGCCCTCTGCCACGAACCGCTTCAGCATGTCGAGGTATTCGGGATGGTCCCGCTCGAAGAACCGGTAGAGAATGCCGGTGTAATGCAGCGTGATCTTGATCGACGGATGTTTGTCCAGGACCTTCAGGAACGGAAGGTAGGATTTTTGATAGGCGTTCTCCGCCACGAAATCGAAATTACCGACCGGCTGATGGTTGTGGAGGGCGAATATAAATTGTACCTTGGACATGTCCGGTGGCCGTCTTTTCCGCGATCCGATCGCTGCGCATGGAGAGTGCAATAGTAGCCTTAGAGCCGCGAAAAGTCAACCAAAATGAGCCTGAAAGCGGCACTCGGCACTGATCGGACCGGGTAAGGACCGGACAACGGCGGATTTTTCCCTGGTCAAACCGTTCTCTTTACCAGCCTTCCCGCGAGATAAAAAAACAGCGCAGCATAGGCCGCGAGAATGAGCACGGAACCCATGGCCGGACCGTGGCCCGCGGCAAGCGAGCGAAGCGCGATGCTGGCATGGGTAAGCGGATAGACCATGATCATGCTCTGAAAGGGCTGCGGCAGCCGGTCCGGCGAAAAGAACGTGCCCGCCAGGAACGACATGGGGATGATGAAGAAGCTGTTGAAATTCGCCATGTCCTCGTGGGTGCGGGCGAGCATGGCTGCGGCCACACCCATGGCCCCGAAACAGAAGGCCGTGAGCGCCAGCACCACAAAGAAGAAAACCGAATACTGCAGGCGCACCCCCGTGGCCAGGCCCACCAGGACCAGCATGAGCGCCGAGAACAGGCCGCGGCCCAGGCCGGAGAGCGTCCTGCCCAGAGCGATGTCCCAGTGGCTCACCGGAGAAACAAGCACCTCCTCCATGGTCTTGGTGTAAAGCTTGCTGATGTTGAGCGACGTCGACACCGGTCCAAAGCTGTTGTTCATTGCAGAGAGTGCAAGGATGCCGGGCAGCACGAATTCGAGATACGTGCCGTTGCCCACGTTCATGCCGCGGCCCAGTCCCCAGCCGAAGGTCACGAGATACAGGACCGGCATGACCAGGCTCGATGCCAGGAACCGCCAGGGTTTCTTGCGGATCAGCTTTAGCTCTTTCCAGATGATGGGGGAGAAGTTCATAATTCGATTCTTTCCCCCGTCAGATTAATAAACACATCTTCGAGGGTTGACTCGCGCACAACGATATCCTCGCATACTTCGCGGGAAGCGTCGATCGCCTCTTCCCGCGTGGGGAAGAACTTGCGCGGAATATCGTGCCTGCCCAGACATTCGATGGAAAATTTCCCCACACCCGCCTTTAGCACGGAAGGCCGGTCGAGCGCGATGATCCTGCCGGTCTGCATGATCGCAACGCGATCACAAAGCGCGTCCGCTTCCTCGATGTAGTGCGTCGTGAGCAGAATGGTGATGCCTTTCCGTTTGAGCGATTCCAAAAGCCCCCAGATCAAGCGCCGCGCCTGAGGATCGAGCCCCACCGTCGGCTCGTCCATGAACACGACCCGCGGCCGGTGCATGAGCCCCCGCGCGATCAGGAGCCTTCTGCGCATGCCGCCCGAGAGATGCTCCGCGGGCGTGTCCTTCTTTTCCCAGAGGCCGACGAAGCGCAGAAGCTCCTCGGTCCGCTCATTACGGTCCGCAGGTACCATCTTATGAAGCCGTCCGTGGTATTCGAGATTCTCGGCGCAGGTCAGGTCGATGTCAAGGTTCAGCATCTGCGGCACCACGCCGATGGCCCGCCGGACCTCGAGCGGATCAACCGTAACGTCATGGCCCGCGATCCGCGCTGTGCCGGCCGATGGCCGGAGCAGTGTCGTCAGCATGCGAATGGTCGTGGTCTTGCCCGCCCCGTTCGGTCCCAGAAGACCGAAGACCTCCCCTTTGTCGACGGAGAAACTGACGGCGTTGACGGCGGCGAGTGTGCCGAAGTAGCGGGTGAGGTTGGTGAGCTTGATCATAAATTACAATACCCAAAAAAAGAACTAAAATAAAAAGCGTCTCTCGCAAAGACGCAAAGAGCGCAAAGGGAACCTTTAAATCCTGTTTTTAGCCCAGAAAGCTTTTGCCCTTCTTTGCGAGCTTTGCGCCTTTGCGAGAAAAATTTCTGCCGTTTTTAGAAGGATCTGCCTCTTAACTTCAATCCCCTGTTTCACTCATCCAGTTCAATATCAAGCGCCTTGATCTTGCGATGCAAATTGCTCCGCTCCACGCCGATCGTAGCGGGATATCGTCGATGCGTTCGCGGAGCGGCGGAACCTCCAGAGGGATCACGTTCAGCCGATAGAAAAGGTCCTCGCGGAACGCGCCTTTTTTATCTCCACGGCAAGGGCTTTGTTCGATGCGGCAATGACGCGCACATCGGCCTTCAGCGTTTTCGTCACGCCGACGCGCTGGAACTCCAGGCCTTCGAGCAGCCGGAGCACCTTTGCCTGCGTGGCAAGGCCCATGTCCGCGATCTCGTCCAGAAAGATGGTCCCCTTGTCAGCAAGCTCGAACTTGCCGCGTTTCAAACCGGTTGCGCCAGTGAAGGAACCCTTTTCGTGGCCAATGAGCTCGCTTTCAATAAGCTCCTGCGGGGTAGCCACGCAGTTCACTTCCACAAAAGGTCCGGACACGCGTTTGCTTACCCGGTGAATGGCGCGCGCCACGAGTTCCTTGCCCGTGCCGCTCTCGCCGTGGATCAGCACCCAGCCGTTCGTCGGTCCCGCAAGCGAGATCTGGTGCTTTAACGCCGCGATCGCCGCGCTCTCGCCCACGATCTCGTACCGGCGTTCGATCTTTTTCCTGAGCGTTTCGTTCTCTTCGCGCAGCTTGCTGTCATCCAAACCGTGCTGGACCGAGAGCAATACCTGCTCGAGCGCCAGCGGTTTCTGGATGAAATCGTAAGCGCCCATCTTGATCGTCTTGACCGCGGACTCGATATCGCCGTGGCCCGTGATCATGATGACCGGCAGCTCCTGCCTCATCTCCTTGATGCGCCGCAGCGTCTCGATCCCGTCGATTCCCGGCTCCATGGAGATGTCGAGCATGACGATGGAAGGCTGCGCCTCCTGCAGGAGATCTCGCTCTGCGTTCCCGATCTTGTCTGGGCTAAATTTGGTTCCTGGCTCCGCACTATTCGTCCAGGAGTTCTTCCTTCCGAGCAGGTTACGTCTCTGGCATTGA
>JAYTJE010000062.1:0-43780 GCA_043731355.1 Nitrospirota bacterium | reverse complement strand
TTCAACTTAACCTACCACTGGCGGGCTTGTGCAGCCACCGCACGATGGCGGGCGGGAGCCATCGCGGCGCGGTCCTGAGGCTCAGGGTCATGAGCTTGTTCACCATGCCGTGGACAGCAACGACCTTTCCCTTCACCATAACCTGAGCAGCCGCGTCGGGAAGGGACAGGTCACGGGGGATGACCGGTACCTTTACGGGAGCTAAAGCTTCAAGTTGTTTCTTTACCGCAAGCAGTTTGGTTTTGTCGCGCGCGACCAGCACCAGTGTGCCGCAGTCCTTTGCCAGCAGTCTGGCAAGTTCATATCCGATGCCGCCCGAGGCCCCGGTGATCAGAGCAGTTGTTTTTTTGCATGGTGTTCTCCTTGCCCGCCAGTAGCAACTACGGCAGCCTCACAAATTCCCGTTTTTCTTTCTTGCAGATGATCTGGATCACGTTCCTGCCGGACATGGCCACCGCGGGCAGCCCGCCTCCGGGCTCGACCCACTGGCCTGCCATGTAGAAGTTGTTCAACCCCGGCAAGCTCTTTTTCATGACCTGGCCCAGGTTCCAGGTCTTCGGGGTCACCTGCCAGCCTTCGAAACTTCCCTTCCAGTTGCCGGTATAGCGCACGAACGTGGTCGGCGAGGACACGTCGCGCATCTCGACCTGTCCGGCCAGGCCGGGAAAGCGTTTGTCGAGCAGCGCCACGACCTTGTCCGCGATCCGTTCTTTTTCCGCCTTGTACAAGGCATCGTTTTCGCGAAGGTCCTTCCAGTACTGGTAATCAGTCTGGATCAGGGAGGTGAGCACGGTCTTGCCCTCAGGCGCGAGCGTGGGATCGAAATTATAAATATGGAGATCAAGGAATTTCTGCTCAACCCCGCCCACGGCGAACGGCTCCGTAAGCTCCAGCGCAATGCCGGCGGACGAAGGCAGGTCGTTGAAGGTCCGGTTCACGCCGAGCGCCACGAACACCAGCGGCGGGAAGGGGATGAGCTTTTTGTAATAGCCTCTGATCCGGTCATCAAGGTATTTACCTTCGAGCATGTCGAAGATCGTGGCATGACCGTCCGCCGCGGAGATGACATAGTCCGCGAAATGTTCGGTCCCGTCCTCCAGTTTTATCCCGATCGCTTTGCCGTCCTTTGTCAGGATCTTTGCGACCCTGGCCTTGTACACCATCTCTCCGCCAAGCGTGAGATAGCGCTTCTCGATCGACCGGCTGAAGGGGAGGGATCCGCCGATGGGGTATCCCGCGGACTTGTTGTGCAGCCAGGCAAAGGTCATGAGCATGAAGGTCATGGGGAAGTCCGGCATGAACAGCAGCGGGAAGGCTTTGCGGAGCAGAGGGTTCTTGAAACGGTCGCCGTATTCCTGGAGCGACACCTTGTTCCACTTCCAGAGCGTCCGGAGCAGCGAAAAGTTCGTGACGATCATCTTCAGCATATCGAAGAAGCCCATTACTTCCGGCGCTTTTTCGAGCGGCGGTTCGAAGCGGGTGCAGGCGCGTACCGCGGAGATGAACTCATTGATAAGTCCGGTATCGTCAGGTGCGACCCGCTTCAGTTCCTGCTCAAGCCGGTCGATATCGCTGAAGAAGGTAAGCTTCTCGCCATTGGCGAATTCGAGGCGGCTGTATTCTTCATAATTGACGATCGTTTTGTCTTCCAGCGCGCCCAGGTCGTTCCAGAGGTCATGGAACTTCGAAGCCGCGCCTGAGCCGATGAGCCAATGCAGGCAGCCGTTCACGGTATAGCCCTGCCGCGTCCAGGCTGTGCAGAGTCCGCCCGGTTTTTTCTTATGCATCTCGAAGATGCGCGTACGAAAGCCGTTCATCTGTCCGTAGCAGCCCGCGGACAGGCCGGCAATGCCGCCGCCTATGATGATGATGGATTTGTCGGACATGACTCGTTCTTACACCTTGCCCAGTTTCTTCAGGAACCCGTACATATCGAAGCCTGCGCTGATAAGTTCCTTAGCGCGGTCCATTTTTTTTCTTTCCCGGATGCTTGTTTTCCCCATGCGGAGCTCGATCTTGTTGATGGCGCTGAAGGTATCGTCCGGAACGGACAGAATGGGGACCCCCCGAGCCCGCGCCTTGCCGAGCACTACTTCGTTGGTCTGGAAACCGCCGGTCAGGATAATGCATTTGGTCGAGGTCTCGAGCGCGGCCAACTGGATGTCGGAGCGGTGGGCGCCCGTGATCACGGCTTTGTTCGGCGTTCTGCGGAAATAGTTGAGCGCGCTGTCCACGTCCATGGCGCCGATGAGGAAGCTTTCCACGAATTCACCGAGTTTGTCCTCGCAGCAGAGCACCTTGCCGTTCAGGAGCTCGTTCAGCTGGGCCACGGTGGTGGACTCCAGGAACTTGTCCCGGGGGACCACGCCGAGGACCGGCACCCCCTTCTGTTCCAAAAACGGTTTGACCGTATCCTTGATATGGTCCAGCATGTTCGCGGGTATCTTGTTCAGTACGCCGCCCACGAAGCGGTCTCCCAGAAGGGTGCGCGCCCCGAAGAGCGCGTCGACCGAATCATCGCCGCGCCAGGGTTCGACCATAAGGACCTTCGCTTTTATTGCGGCAGAAAGAGAGAGGGTGTCGAGCCCGAGCAGCGAACCGTCAAAAAAATCACCGCCGCCGCAGAGGATGACGAAGTCCTTCTTTTTGAGCGAATTGAATGCCGTGAGGACGTCCTTTTGCGCGTCCTTGCTCTTTCCCTGGTACAGCAGCGTCTGGTTCTCGAAGGTCTGCATAAAAGGAGTGATCGTTTCGAGCGGTTCGCTCAGTTCCAGGACCTCCTTGATGAACAGGGCGTCGGCATCATAGACGCTGCTGCCCGATTTTACCGGAACGGTCCCGATGGGTTTCATAAACCCGACCGAGTGGCCCATTTCCCTGAGCTTCATGGCAAGGCCGAGGGAGATGAACGTTCTGCCGGCGTAGCCGGTGTTGGATGCTACTAAGATGGGAATCATGAGTCCTCCTATTGTTTAAAGATGATCCTCGCGTCCAGCGCCACGGCGCCGTTTTCCATCACCACCAGCGGGTTCACATCCAGTTCCTGGATCTCGGGGAAGTCGGACACGAGGCAGGACAGGTTCACGATGGAGCCGGCAATGGCGTCGATGTCCGCGGGCCGTTCGCCCCGGGCTCCGCGAAGCAGCGCCGCGCTCCTGATCTCGTTCACCATGGACACGGCATCGCGCCGTGTTACGGGCACGATCCTGAAGGACACGTCCTTCAGCGCTTCGACATAGATGCCGCCCAGGCCGAACATGATCATGTGGCCGAAGGTGCGGTCATAGGTCACGCCGAGGATCACTTCCTTGCCGCCTTTGACCATTTCGCCGATCATCACGCCTTTGATAAAGGCGTCGGGCATGATGCGCCTGGCGTTGGTCGTGATGTCCGTGAACGCTTCTTCCGCCTCTTCCCCGGTCTTGACATTGACGCGCACTCCGCCCACCTCGGTCTTGTGCAGGATGTCGGGCGACAATATCTTCATCACCACCGGGAAGCCGATCCTGGCTGCCTGCTCAGCCGCTTCACAAGCGGTCCGGGCGACTGCGTGTTTCGGGAACTGGAACCCGTAGTAGGTGAGGATCCGCATGGCCTCTTCCTCACCCACCTGGTAAATGCCCTGCTTCAGGATGGAGGAAACGGTCTTGGCAGCAGCATCGAAATTATACCAGCTGGTGGAAAGCTCCTCCGGGACCACCTGTTTCCAGGCGTATTGGTCCGACAGCGACTTAAAAGCCTTGACCGCGAGCTCGGGGTAGGAAAAATTCGGAATGGAGGCCTTCTTCAGCTTGTCAATTGCCGACCGCACCCTTTTTTCTCCCATGAAGGACGTGATGATCGGCTTGTCCGTGGTCTGTGCCGTCGCAATGATCGCATCGGCGGTCTGCTCCATGTCTGTCATGGCCTGGGGCGTAAGGATGACGAGGATGCCGTCAACATTGGGGTCCTTTGACGCCTGTTCGAGCACGGTTGCATAGCGCTTCGAGGTTGCGTCGCCGATTACGTCCACGGGATTGAAGAGCGTGGCATTGGGCGGCAGTTTGAGCATCATGGCCGTGATGCTCTCCTTCGTCATGTGTGGAAGCGCAACGCCGAGCCGCTCGGCAGTGTCCGCCGCGATGATTCCCGGACCGCCGGCATTGGTGATCACGAGCAGTCTGTTCCCCGCCGGAAGTTTCCTCTCGGAAAAGGCCATGGCCGTATCAAAGAGGTCCTGCACACCCCTGGCCCGCACCACGCCGGTCTGTTTGAAGGCGGCGTCGAACGCGACATCGGAGCCGGCAAGGGCGCCGGTGTGAGAGGAAGCAGCGCGCGCTCCGGCCTCGGTGCCGCCGGATTTGAGCAGAACGACAGGTTTCAGCTTTGTGGCTTTCCGGGCGAGCTCCATGAACCGCCTGCCGTCCACCACGTCCTCGATGTAGCCGAGAATGAGGCTTGTTTCGGGGTCGCTCATGAAATATTCGATGAAGTCGAGCTCCGACAGGTCGGCCTTGTTCCCGAGGCTGATGAACTTCGAGAACCCGACCTCGTTGCCGATGGCCCAGTCCATGATGGCGATGCCCATGGCGCCGGACTGCGAAAAAAAGCCGATGGAGCCGCGCGGCAGCATGTCCGCGGCAAAGGTGGCGTTCATGTCATGCGCGGTATTGATAAGCCCCAGGCAGTTGGGCCCGAGGATGCGGATGTGCTGTTCTTTCGCGATCCGGGAGAGCTCTTCCTCAAGGACCGTCCCCTCCTTGCCCGCTTCCTTGAACCCCGCGCTGATGACGACCGCCGACCTGATGCCGGCCGCGGCGCATTCCCTGAGCGAGGCGGGCACGAACTTGGCGGGAATGACGATGACCGCCAGGTCTATCTCTTTGCCGATGTCCGAGATCTTTTGATAGGCCCTGAGCCCCTGGAGCTCGCCGCCCGCGGTATTGACTGGATAGAGGCCGCCCTTGAAGTTAAATTGCTTCAGATTATTCAGGACCGCAAAGCCGACTTTTTTGGGATCCTGCGAAGCGCCGATGACGGCAATGGAGCGGGGATAAAAAAGGGCATCAAGCATGGTGTAAGTGTAGTTGAGAAACAACGCAGGGTCAAGGCAAGAAAAGCGGGAATGCCGGGTACGCCGGAACTTTTTTGAGGTCTTGGACGCCAACGACCGCCGCCGCTTTTATCTGGCGGACGAGCCGGCCTAATTGCTGTTCACCAGCCAGTGCTTTGCCTGTTCAAGGTCGTCAAAGGTCTCGAGGTTTCTTCGGGAAAAGGTGACGACGGCGCTGAAGATGATCCGCTTGAGGCCCGTGACGCCCACCACGGCCCCGGCCTTCACGAACGGTTTGTTGTGCGCGGTAAATTGCTTCAGCTGGTCGCCCACCGCTTGATTAAACCGGGCGTTCGTTACGTCGGTCAGGGTCAGGAGGGAGCCCTCCGGCCTGGCGCTGATCACCCGTTTGGCGTCTTCTATGGTCTGCAGCACTTCCTGCGGCTGAGAGTTGGAAAAATCCAGGAGCAAGATCTCTTTTTCGCAGTGTGTGATGAATCTTATCCGTTCGGTTTCCATGTCGCCCTCCTGTTTGCCGGTGTGTGTATACTGAATAGTACAGAAAGGGCCGCTCAACGTCAATGGCCCGGGCGGGGTAATTTAGGGGGATGCCGTTCCCGGAGACGGAAAGCCGGATTTTTGCTATACTCCCTGAAAGAAATCTATCACCACGAGGGATGAAAGCGCAATTATGCAGGAATTACATAAACAATTAGAGCTCATGAAGGCGCTCTATCCGGACGCCAAGTTCAAGGAGACCTTCCGGTACAATTCCTTCTTCATCGGCAACAACACGCGCGAGGCGGTCAATAAGGGCCTGGCGGATTACACTCCCATTTTCCTCTCCCAGGTTCCCGGCCTGTTCCAGAAGAAGCTGGCGCCGGTGGACGTGGCGCTGATCCAGACATCGCTGCCCGACGAACACGGTTTCATGAGCTTCGGCATCAGCGTCGATATCGTGAAGGCCGCGGCCGAGAACGCGACCCTCGTCATTGCGCAGGTCATCGGTGACGACGAAGCCCTGTTCGTTCACGCGCACCACGGGCGGGATCAGCGCCGTATTCGGAAGAGGACCTCTTCGCCCTCTGCCGCGACCGTCACCTGGTCGCCGTCGCCGAAAAGCACCGCGGTCTTGTTGTGGATGAAATGATCCGCGCTCCGCTCTTCGTCACGAGCTCCGGCGCCTGAGCGCTTTTAATGTTCCGGTATCTCGGGTCCATCATCAACCCGCCTCAGATGCACTCCCGCTCCTTCCATCGTGGGCCTGCTTTTGAATATTTTCCGGATCTTTCGGTCCTTCGCCATGGCCGGTCCTCCTCTGTCCCGGATAAAGATTCATCCTTTGGAGCTGACACCTGTTTTCAGTCCAACGTTGTCTTTTGCGCCGGCCGCAGGAACAACAAGTCGGTGACCATGATCAGAACACCGACCAGGAAGCAGAGCCCCAGGACGAACGTGACTCCCATCCAGAGCCGCATATAGGATTGAGCAACCATGTAGCCCATGCCGAGCACACGCTCAAGATAGGACTGCACCACGCCGGCGATGCCGAAGGAGATCCCCATCAGCATCATCGCCGTGCTCATGGTCCAGAACGCGACTTTTCCGCGGGAATCATCATAGACCTCTATCCCCTTGATCTTCGGCATGGCGTAATAGAAGACCATGATGTTCAAGAGCGCATAAGCGCCGAAGAACGCGAGATGGCCGTGCGAAACCGTTACCTGGGAGCCGTGAGTGTAGTAGTTGATCTGCGGCAGCGTGTGCATGAAACCCCAGACCCCGGCGCCGATCATGTGCATCACGGCGCAGCCGATAGCGATGGTCCAGGTGAGCGGATTGATGATCTTCGTCTCACGCTGCTTGACGTGGTTCATGGTGTCGATGAGCATCAGCAGGATCGGAAGCGGCTCCAATGCCGAGAAGATGCCGCCGAACCAGAGCCAGTATTTTGGCGCACCGATCCAGTAGTAATGATGGCCGGTGCCGACGATCCCGGTAAAGAGGAAAAGACCGATCTCCACATACAGCCACTTCTCGACCACCTGCCGGTCAACACCCGTGAGTTTCATAAGCACAAACGCGAAAATGGCCGCGGTAACGAGTTCCCAGGCGCCTTCAACCCAGAGATGGATGACCCACCACCAGTAGTACCAGTCGACCACTTCGTTCCGGTAGAACGGGATGCCGAAAAGATACAAGAGTGCGAGGAACAACAGGCCGCCGAGGAGGGTCCCCTGGATCACGGTCCAGCGTTTCGCCAGGTACATGGTCATCCCGATATTAAACAGGAATACCAGCGCGCCCACGACCACGATGAGATCGAGGGACGTCGGAATTTCCAGGAGCGGGCGGCCCTGGGTCCAGCCGAAGATGAAACCCACCAGAGCGACAACTCCTGTCGCGACCAGGGCGATCAGCTGAAACCACGCGAGCTTCGTTGAGTAGATTTCGCTCTTGGTCTCCTCGGGCACGATATAGTAGGCGCCTCCCATGAACCCGAGCAGCATCCAGAGCACCAGCAGATTGGTATGCATGGCGCGCGCCGTGGCAAAGGAGAAATTGTCCACGATCCACTGCGGCACGGTAAAGCTGTAGTTATACGCGAGCCAGAGCCCCATCACGACCTGGAGTGTGAACAGGAGCAGGGCAATGGCAAAATACCAGTACGCTATTTTCTGAGAGCGGTATTCCATCATATCCTCCTATTTTAAATTCGCCAGAAACTCGGCAACGACTGCGAACTCTTTTTCAGAAAGTGTCGTCTGGGCCGGCATCAGTGCTTTGGGATCTACCGACTTGGGATTTCTGATGTACTGTTCCACCTGCGCCCGGCTCAATTTTTCGCCGATCATATCAAGGGCCGGGCCGAACGTCCCGCCAATGCCGCGCAGGGAATGGCAATTCATGCACCCCCGCGTCTGGAACACCGCCGCGCCCGGAGACACCCCAACGCCCGCGACCATTCTTTCTTCGCTGCGGGAAAGGCGTTTCTTGCTGTCCTGCGGAGGCCAGTCATTGTTGTCGATGTTCCCAACCCAGGTAAAGAATGCAATGAGACTGTCGATCTCGGTGTCCGAGATTTTCAGATCCGGCATCTTTCGCCACGAGGAAGCCAAGGCCTTTCCCGGATCTTTTATGCGGAGCCGGATGCCGTCCTCGCCGATGCGCTGCACGACCTTCGTGAGGTCAGGCGCATAGTAGGCCCCGAACCCCAGGATCGTATGGCAGTCATTGCAGTTGTACTTCTCAAACGTTCTTTTCCCTTCCACCACCTTGTCGGACAGCTTGTCCACATGGGACAGCGTCTCGATCTGGCGATGGGTGTCCCACGTCAGCCCCAGGAACAGGATTGCCGAGGAAACCGTGCCGATGAAAAAAATCCAGAATGCTGTTTTCTTTGTCATTCCGCACCCCCTTTTTGTGGTTCACTGCAATAGAGATAAAATCGGATAAGACGGGTTTGAATCGTCGCAAGAGATAGAATCGCCAGAATGGACTGTTGTTAACTATAGCACGAATCCAAAAGCCCTGTTATTCGAAAATCGAATATTCTCCTGGCGCCATAGAGCGCTCATCGATTGCAACTGCATCGGTAAGCACTTCACCTTCGTCGTCGGTCCTGCTTGAACAAAGCAAAGATAAAATTAGCTTGACATTTTTGGGAGAATAATAGATATTACGACTCTCCAAGTGGTTGGAACCGGGCGGATAGCTCAGCTGGGAGAGCACAGCCCTTACAAGGCTGGGGTCACAGGTTCGATCCCTGTTCCGCCTACCAGAATCAATTTCGGATTTCGGATTTTAGCTTTTCTTCCGCAATCCTCCATCACGCGGGGTGGTAGTTCAGTTGGTTAGAACGCCTGCCTGTCACGCAGGAGGTCACGGGTTCGAGCCCCGTCCGCCCCGCCATTTATTTACCCTGTCCCCGTTCCTGCCGTACGTGTCCACGAGTTCTCCCCGCGCGAGTTCCGCGTCGGCCCGTCCATCAGCGGGCGCGGCTTTCCAGCCGGGCCCTAAAAGCGCAGGAACCCGGCGTCTTTGCCGGCGTGAGTGCTGTTCGGCGCACCCTTGCCGAGGAGCGGATTTTTCAGAACAGTTCCTGTTTTTTTATCCGAGCCAAGGGTGGTCGAAAGGCGCTTCATTGCCCTCCCCGTGGCGTCCGGCAGACTGCTTTCAGCGCCCGTCACCTTGAAAAACGAGACGGTCCCCTGCAATTGGTCCGCCTGGTTTGACAACTCTTCGGCCGTGGACGCCATTTCCTCGGCGGCCACGACGGCGAAACCCTTGCCGTGCTCTCCGGCCCGCGCGGCCTCTATGGCGGCATTCAGCGCAAGGAGGTTTGTCTGGCGCGCGATTTCCTCGATGATCGTGATCTTCTGCGCTATCTCCTTCATGGCAAGCACTGCCTGGGCCACGGCCTGGCCGCTTTCCTGGGCGTCGTGCGCGCTCTTGACCGCGATTTTTTCCGTTTGCACGGAATTATCCGCGTTCTGCCTGATGGTGGCGTTCATCTCTTCGATGGATGACGAGGCCTCCTCCGAGGACGCGGCCTGTTCCGTTGTTCCCTGGGACATCTGCTCCGCGCCCGCCGAAAGCTGCTGGCTCCCCGAGGTGACCTTTTCCGCCGCGGTCTTCACGCCGCCCACCAGCTTTTACTGGCGGCATTGCGTGGTTGACCATCAGCCAATTTGTTTATTGTTCGCGTCCCCGTTCAAAAATTATGTTATTATCATAAATAGTCTCCCGGAGGGCCCATGAAAAACATCGGCTGCGGTTTTTTCTTGTTCTTTCTTTGCCAGTTCGTGTCGCCTTTTCCCGTATATTCCCAGGGCACCCTGACCGGGAGCGGCTGCTCCGTCAGCGTTCCGGGGTATCTCACCGATCTTGCCAAAGACTATGAAAAAGAGACCGGCGTCAAAGTGCTGGTCCTCGGGGGAGGCAGCATCAGAGGGCTCGCGGACCTCCAAGAGAGCAGAATGGATTTTGCAGCTTCCTGCCAGTCAAAGACAGCCAATGATCCCGAGGATTTTGAGTATATAACCGCATCGTGGGACGCCCTGGTCTTCATCGTACACAAGTCCAACCCCGTCAATTCCATCACGCCCCGGCAGGTGAGGGACATCTACGACGGCAAGATCAACAACTGGAAACAGTTGGGCGGTTCTGACCTGAACCTCATCTCTGTCATCACCACGACGCGGGGCTTCGGCGGCGTGGGTGAGGCGCTCGAAAAATATATCCTGAACGGCAGGCGGCCGCTGCCGCAGAAAAATTCCACCATGCAAGCCTCATCCACCACTATCTGGGAACAGATCGTGGAGGAGATGCGCGAAGGATTTGCCAGCGACGGCTTCGGAAGCGCCAGGAAGCGGAACGTGAAAATGCTGCACGTGAATGGTGTGGCGCCGACCCGGGAGAACATCATCTCGGGCAAGTATCCTTTTCGCAGGCCCTTGTTCATCGTTATAAAAAAGAACGCCAAACCCGAGACCCGAAAATTCATTGATTTTGTGCTGAGTAAAAAGGGACAGAAGCTGATCTCCTCCTATGGCATGCCCTCTTTGGCGGATATACCATGACCTTATCGTTAAGGACCAAGGTGACGCTCGTCATTGCTGCTGTCATCCTGGCGACCAGCCTTGTGAGAACGCTGTTTGTTATTTCCGCCGAGCGTGAACACATCGAGCATGAGGTTGTTGTCCGGGGCGTTGCCTTGTCCGAGGCGCTTGCCCGGTCCGTGGATGATGAGCTCGCTTCGGAAAATCTGAACCTTATTAAAAATGTGGAGGACATTGTTCATACGGACGATGTTCTTTTAACTCAGGTCTTCTCCGTGGTGTGGCTCGGCGTGGCTTCTGTTCCCCTTGACCATCTGAATATTCCGCCGGCCCCTGCCGCCATTGAGTACTTCAAAAAAAACCAGCAAGCTTCCGCAAACTATTTTACCAAAACGGACGCATGGGTCGATGTCTATCACCCCGTATTTCTGGACACCCGTGACGTCAGGATCAAGAATATTTTGATCGGTTTTGTACGGCTCAGAATCTCTACTGAGCCGGTCAGTCGGGAGATTCGCCGTGTTGTGCTCAACAACCTGATTACCGCTTTTCTGTATACGGTTGCCGCTGTTCTTGTCCTGAACTCGCTCCTGGGGCGGTATGTGCTCAAGCCCATCCTGGCGCTCCAGCAGTCTATTGCGCGGCATAAACAGGGAGAGTTTCCCGAATCCGTCACGGTATATTCTTCTGACGAGATCGGCCAGCTGTCCTCGGAGTTCAATGCCATGAGCCTGGCACTCCGGGAGCGGGAGGAGCGGCTGGCCGAGGAAAAAGAGCGGCTTGCCGTGACCCTGCGCAGCATCGGCGATGCCGTGATCGTTACGGACGTGGCGGGCGTCATCACCATGATCAACAAGGTCGCCGAGCATCACACGGGCTGGACCATGCAGGAGGCCGCAGGCAGGCAGCTTGCCGAGGTATTCAATATCGTCAGCGAGAAGACCGGGAAGCGCTGCGAGAACCCCGTGGAGAAGGTCCTGAAATCCGGCCTCATCTGCGGGCTTGCCAATCATACCGCCCTTATCAAAAAAGACGGCGCCAAAATAACCATCGAGGACAGCGCTGCTCCCATCCGTGACCGGAACAGCGTCGTGGCCGGGATCGTGCTTGTGTTTCGCGACGTGACCGAACGGCAGCGTCTGGAAGAGGAGCTGATCAAAGTGGAAAAGCTGCAGTCCGTGGGCGTTCTGGCCGGCGGGTTGGCCCACGATTTTAACAATCTCCTTACCTCCATGGTCGGCAACATCAGCATGGCAAAAATGTATATCGACACCCGGAGCAAGGCCTACGCACGGCTGAACGAGGCGGAGGCGGCGTCCCGGCGCGCGACGGACCTTACCCATCAGCTGCTGACCTTTTCCAAAGGCGGGGGCCCGGTCAGGAGCGCCGCCTCGATCGTGGACATTCTCCGGGAGGCAGCCAGCTTTACCCTGTCCGGCGCCAGCATCTCGGCTGAGGCCGCGATCGATGACGACATTTGGGCGGTGGAGGTCGATGCCGGCCAGATAAGCCAGGTCTTCAGCAATCTTATCATCAACGCCGTACAGGCCATGCCGGGCGGCGGGACCCTGCGGTATGTTGTTCGCAATGTGGTCCTGGGGGAGGACGAGGTCCCTTCCCTGGAAGCCGGCGCCTACGTGAAAATTTCGATCCACGATACGGGCGCGGGAATACCGGCGGAGCATCTCTCCAGGATCTTCGACCCCTATTTTACGACCAAACAGAAAGGGAGCGGCCTTGGCCTTGCTTCCGTGTACTCAATCGTAAACAAGCATGACGGCCACATTATGGTCGAGTCGCCGCCCGGTGCGGGGACGACGTTCCATATCTATCTGCCTGCCGCGAAAGGCGAACCGGTCTCGCGTGTTGCCGAGGCCGGGGCCATTGCCGAGGGAGACGGTTCGGTCCTGGTGATGGACGATGAAGAAATTGTCCGCGAGGTCTCGGGAGAGATGCTGCGCGCTTTGGGGTACACCGTGGAATTTGCGAAGAACGGCGCCGAAGCAATCGCGCTCTACCAGGCCGCGCTCGAGGCCAAAAGGCCCTTTGATGCGGTCATTATGGACCTTACCATTCCGGGCGGCCTGGGAGGGAAGGAGACCATCCAAAAACTTCTTCTCCTTGATCCGAACGTAAAGGCGATCGTGTCGAGCGGGTATTCGAACGATCCGATCATGGCGGACTATCCCGCGCACGGATTCAAGGGCGTTATCGTCAAGCCCTATGATATTGCCAATTTCAGCAAGACGCTGTCAGACGTCATGAAAGCATAGCCGACACATAGCCGAATATTACTTGCACCCCTTCGGTAATCTGCTACAATAAGCGCTCACAACCGATATGAATCCCGTTAAACAACTAAAGACCTCCCTCCTTATTCTCGTCCTGCTCCTGTCCCTCGGGACGGTGGGGTACATGGTCATTGAAGGCTGGCGCTTTCTCGACTCCCTGTACATGACCGTCATCACCCTGGGCACGGTCGGTTTCAAAGAGGTCCGGGACCTCGACGATGCCGGGAAGCTATTTACCATTCTGCTCATCATCTTTGGCGTGAGCACCCTGGGTTACACGGTGAGCAAGCTCGCGCAAATCATGTTTGAAGGACAGTTTCAGCGTTTCCTCGGGAGGCAAAAAGTGGAAAAGAAGATCGAGGCTTTGCGGGACCACTATATCATCTGCGGCCATGGGAGGATCGGGTCGCTCATTTGCCGGGAATTCGCCGCGGAGGCGCTGCCCTTCGTGGTCATCGAGAGCAAGGCCGAGGTTCTCGAAAAACTGGAGGAAGAGAGTTTTCCGTTCCTGCGCGGCAATGCGACCGAGGACGAGACGCTGCTCAAGGCCGGCATCATGCGCGCCAAAGGCCTTATCTCCGTCGTCACCTCCGACACGGAGAACGTGTACATTACGCTGACCGCCCGAGGGCTCAACCCTGACCTGTACATTCTGGCGCGCTCCGGCGATACGGGGTCAGAGCTCAAGCTCCAGCGCGCCGGCGCCAACAAGGTCGTTTCTCCCTACAAGATCGGCGGGACGCGCATGGCACAGGCCATCTTGAAGCCAAATGTGGTGGACTTCATCGAGATCGCGACGGGCCGCGACCACTACGACCTTCAGATGGAGGAGATTCTTATCCCCGAGCGTTCTCCCTTTGCCGGCCAGAACCTGCGCGACACCGGTTTCCGGCGCGAGACCGGCGTCATCATCGTGGGCATCAAGAAACTGAGCGGCAAGATGGTCTTCAATCCTGGTTCGGCCAGCCTGATAGAGGAGCAGGACACGCTCATCGTGCTTGGCGAGACCAGCGCCATCGCGAAGCTTGAGGACCTCGTTGTCTCGAGCGCCGTGGCACCGGGAGGAAAAGCCGTCGAGAGGGCATGAAAACACATCGAAAGGAAAAAGCAGCCATGAAAAAAAACGGAGCGTGAAGTTGTTTGCGCCCCTTGTTTTTTCAGGGAAGACCCTTCACTTCTACCTGCCCTACCCGAACTGCATCTCAAGCCCGAACAGGATCCCCGGCACCGGATTGAACCGCCGGTTGCGCGGGAACCGCACCTGCGGCGTGATGTCGAAGTACATCCAGTCTCGCCAGAAACGCCGGCGGTAGCGCGTGTCGACCACGACCGTTTGCAGCACATCATGGGCGCCGGGGTCCGACTTCAGTTCTTTACCGTTGGAGAGCTGCACCGTCTGCTGCGTGTTGCGGGCGCCGGTCTGGAAGGCGGCCCCCAGGTCGTAGCTCAGGGCGCTGGTCGTGCTGAGGGGCTGGGACAGGGAGAAGACCAGTCCGTACGAGAACCCCGGCTGCATCTCATACCAGCTGCCGTTTACCGACGTGCGGAAAAAGAACTTTTCACCCAGGGGCCGCTCAAGATCCACCGTGGTTGACGATGACCATTTTGTATCCGTCCAATAGGGAACTTCCTGAGTGAGCCGGAGAGTCCAGCCGTCCATTTGGTACAGTCGCCGGTAATGGGGCCGGATGAATGCAACGAGCTGTCCGTGACGGTAGCGGATCCCGACCTTGGCGTTGATGTTGCGGCGTTCGCCTGATTTGAGCTCATAGGCGACAGCGGCGCTGGTGTTTCGACCGGTGTTCTCCTGCTGCGCCGGCAGCGTGAGCAGGTCCTGTCCCGGTCTGCCCGTGTTGTCCTCATTCGGGTCTCCGGAAAGAATGATATGCGCCCTGTGCTTCAGCTGGGGGAGGACCAGAACGAACGACACCTTGGTCTTGAATGCCAATGGGGCGTGTTCTTCGATAAAGCCTTCGTACCTGACGACTGCGCGCGTCGTGTTCGCCTCGGCAACGTAACGGGGGTCGTAGAAAAAGGAATCGAGCCACTGGGAGGTTTGAAGAATATTTTTCGATATACCGGCCTGGAGGATATCGAGGAACGTCGGTCCTTCCGGTCCCAGCCGGACCGCGTCCTCCTGCCTGAACGGCGGCTCAACTGGTTTTTCTTTTTCCTCCGTTGAGGTTATGGTGGTAAATAACGCGGGAACATCGCTCAGGGGAAAAGGTGGGGTCCCTCCCGCATCGGCGGGCGTTTCGGCGGAGGCCGGGAGCGAAAAAGCAGGGGAAAGGGCAAAGACCATCCCGAGAGCAAGAATAAACGCGCGCGGTGTGGGATGAGAGCGGGAACGTTTCAGCGCTTCCTCCGGGATTTCAGGTAAAGATCGATCACGTCACCTTCTTCGCAGACACGGGAAACGGTCCGGTATGAGAAAAAGGACCGGGACTACGGCCCCGGCCCTTTTTGCAAAGCGTGGCAGAAAAGGCTACCGTCCCAGGAGCGTGGTGAACTTGTCGTGATGGTCTTCCTCGTCCGCAAGGATCTGCTCGAAGAGCAGCCGGGTCGTGCTGTCGCCCTCTGCGTACGCCAGTTTGATGATCTCTTTGTAGAGCTCGATCGCCTCCTCTTCCGCCTTGGCGTCCGCTTCGAGCATTTCCGTGATGCTGCCGCCGACCTTGATGGGATCGGGCTTGGTGGTGGGGACGACGTCGAAATAGAAGATCCGCTCCGCGATCTTTTCCGCGTGTTTCATTTCAGAAATGGCGACTTCCTGGAAGACACCCGCGAGCTCGGCCGAGTTCAGGCCCTTGGCCATGACGTGCTGCCACATATACTGGACCGTGACCTGGATTTCCCTGGCGATCGCCTTGTTCATCAGGTCCGTCAGTTTGCTGCTTGCTTTCTGTACCATAGGTGAGTCTCCTTTCGATTTTGCGTACTGTCGTTCGTTAGATTATTTTTGCCGGTTTCGCAACTGCTTAAGCCCGCCTGATGCCCTGGTGTTCGTTGAACTGTTTTTCCGCCCGGTCCGGATCATCGGCGTTGTTCAGAACGAGCTGCCGCAGATGCTGGTAACCGTCAAGTTCTATCTCGATGAATTCCACCGCCAGTTCGCCCGGTTCCGACCGTATGACCCTGCCCTCGGCTTCTATCATTTCCCGATGTCCGGCCGTCTGCAGATGGATGCTGGCGCTTATCACGGTCCCGGGCAATGGTTTCGCGGCATCGGTCCGGTCCAGTCCGGTGAGATGGAGGCCGCTCATGCTGACGTCGATGCCGCTGGTCGCCCGGAGGGACCAGTCTCCGGCAATGAGCACCACCTCGGTATTGAAAGGAACCCGTACAAAGCCCCGCCGTTCATCGTGCCGCCCGGTCATGGCAAGCCCTCTTTTCCTATTCACGCATCAAGTATACCAGCTTTCTCCTGTTTCCGTCAATGGGTGAATGGCGACGCGCCACGTTTTGTTTGACAACCTACCGTGATTCTGGTAAAACTGTAGCTCGTTCGTATTTTGCCGTACAATCAGGCGATTACCTTACTTTTCAGGAGGCTTTACCGCATGAAAAACATTCTTATGGCAGTTATCGTTGCTGTTGCCTTGCTGAGTGCGCCGCCGGGGTCCGCAGGGCAGGCGCCGAAGGCCGCTACACCGCAGGAAATTAAAAAGATGTCGACGACCACGGCGGTCCTCGATACCAAATTCGGGAAGATCACCTTAAAGTTCTTTCCCGACGTCGCGCCGGGACATGTGAAGAACTTCCTCGACCTTGCCAGGAAGGGCGTCTATGATCACACGGTGTTTCACCGCGTGATCCCGGGCTTCATGATCCAGGGCGGCGACCCGAGCTCCAAGGACCCTGCCAAGCGCCGGGCCTATGGCACGAGCGGGCCGGGTTATACCATTCCCGCCGAGTTCAGCGACCGGCCGCACAAGCGGGGGACCCTTTCCATGGCGCGGACGAACGATCCCAACAGCGCGGGCTCGCAGTTTTTTATCTGCGTCGCGGACGCGGCGTTCCTGAACAAGCAGTATACCGTGTTCGGCGAGGTGGTGAGCGGCATGGAAGTGGTTGATAAGATCGTTTCGCAGCCGCGTGACGCGAACGACAACCCGAATGAGCGCATCGAGATCAAGGTGAAGATCGTGGAAAGCAAATAGCAGGGTACAGGGGTCAGGGTCCAGGGTCCAGTTTCATAAACAATGAGGAGGCAGTAATCATGGCGGACACAAAAGCGGTATTGGAGACTACCTTCGGCAGCATCACCCTGAAGTTCTTTCCCGATGTCGCGCCGGGACATGTAAAGAACTTCTTTGACCTTGCTACCAAGGGATTTTACGATAACACCACGTTCCACCGGGTGGTCCCGGGTTTCATGATCCAGGGCGGCGACCCGAACTCAAAGGACGCGAACAAAAGCAAACATGGCACGGGTGGACCGGGCTACACCATCAAAGCCGAGTTCAATGCGCGGCCGCACAAACGGGGGACCGTTTCCATGGCGCGGGCGGCCAGCCCGGACAGCGCGGGCTCCCAGTTCTTCATCTGCGTAAAGGATTCATCGTTCCTGGACCGTCAGTACACCGTCTTCGGTGAGGTGGAGAGCGGGCTCGAGGTCGTGGATAAGATCGTTGCTGTTCCCCGCGACGGGAATGACAATCCGAATGAGCGTGTTGAGATGAAGGTGAAGATTGTAGAGTGAGTCGATTGCGGAATGCGGATTTCGGAATGAACATCGTATGAACTAAGCAAATGCGGAGTAATAGTGAATCAGAATATTAAGAAGATCGTTGTCGCCTATTCCGGCGGGTTGGACACGTCGGTCATCATAACGTGGCTCAAAGAGACCTACGGCGCGGAGGTCGTGGCGTTCACGGCCGATATCGGCCAGGGTGAAGAGCTTGAACCGCTTCGCGAGAAGGCCATCAGGACGGGCGCTTCCAAGATCTACATCGATGATCTCCGCGAGGAGTTTGTGAAGGATTTTGTGTTCCCCATGCTGCGGGCCAACGCGGTCTATGAAGGCCGCTACCTCCTCGGTACGTCGATCGCGCGACCGCTGATCGCGAAGCGCCAGATCGACATTGCCATCAAAGAGGGAGCCGATGCGGTCTGCCACGGCGCCACCGGCAAGGGGAACGACCAGGTCCGGTTCGAGCTCACCTATTTTGCGCTGAAGCCCGATGTAAAGATCATTGCGCCCTGGCGCGAATGGACCATGAAGGGCCGCGAAGAGCTGATCGCTTATGCAGAGAAGCACAAGATCCCGGTGACCGCGACCAAGGCCAAGCCCTTCTCCATGGACCGGAACCTGCTGCACATCAGCTACGAAGGAGGGGTGCTCGAAGATCCCTGGACCGAGTCCACGGCCGACATGTATACCATGGCCGTGCCTGTTGAAAAAGCGCCCGACAAGGCCGAGTATGTAGAGGTGGAGTATAAGGCAGGCGATCCCGTTGCCATCAACGGAAAGAACTACTCGCCGGCCGCGCTTCTGGCAGAGGCGAACCGCATTGCCGGAGCGCACGGCGTGGGCCGCGTCGATCTTGTCGAGAACCGCTACGTGGGCATGAAGTCCCGCGGAGTGTACGAAACACCGGGCGGCACGCTCCTCCACGCAGCGCACCGGGCCGTGGAGTCCATCACCATGGACCGCGAGGCGATGCATCTCCGTGACAGCTTTGCTCCCCGGTATGCCGAACTTGTCTATTACGGGTACTGGTTCGCGCCGGAGCGGCTGATGCTCCAGGCCGCCATCGATGAATCGCAGAAGAATGTGACCGGTACGGCGCGGGTCAAGCTCTATAAGGGAAATTGCGACACCGTGGGACGCAAGTCTCCCGTCTCGCTCTATAACCCCGAGCTTGCGACCTTTGAAGCAGACCGGGTCTATAACCAGAAGGACGCCGAAGGCTTCATCCGTCTGAACGCCCTGCGTCTTCGGATCGGGAACAAGGCTGCACAGGCCCAAAAGTAGATCATCAAGATAACAAAAGAAAGAATTTGACACTGAGGGACACTGAAAAAATATGATTTAAAACCGTAGTGGTTTATCATAGCCTTTTCAGTGGAAATCAGTGTCAAAAGGTTTTTTATCCGATATGGCAACTAAAAAAACACAGACAGTGAAAAAGGCAGCAACGAAAAAAGCAGCAGCCAAGACCAAGCCCTGGGCAGGCCGCTTTACCGAGGCGACGAACGCGCTCGTGGAGGAATTCACGGCTTCGATCCCTTACGACTGGCAGCTCTATCCCTATGATATCGCGGGCAGCATCGCCCATGCGGCCATGCTGGCGAAGACCGGCATTATCACCAAAAAAGAGGCCGCTCAGATCACCCGCGGGCTGCGGGCGGTCCTTGCCGAGATCGTGGCCGGCGCCTTCGACTTCAACATTCAGCTCGAAGACATTCACATGAATATCGAAAGCCGGCTGATCGAGAAGATCGGGCCTGTGGGCGGAAAACTGCATACGGCGCGCAGCAGGAACGACCAGGTCGCTCTGGACATCCGCATGTATCTGCGCGACGTGATCACCGAGACCCATGATCTTCTGGCAACGCTCCAGCAGGTGCTCGTGGGCCTGGCCGACCGCTACCAGAGCGTGGTGCTGCCGGGTTACACCCATCTTCAACGGGCGCAGCCTGTTCTTCTGGGCCATCATCTGCTGGCCTACTACGAGATGTTCGAGCGCGACCGCGGACGCCTGGAGGATTGCTTCCGCCGGGTGAACGTGATGCCTCTCGGCGCCGGCGCCCTGGCGGGCACGGTGCTGCCCATTGACCGGCAATTCGTGGCCCGGGAGCTGGGATTTGAAAGCGTTTGCGAGAACAGTATGGATGCGGTATCCGACCGGGATTTCGCCATCGAGTTCCTGGCCGCCTGCGCCCAGATCATGATGCATCTTTCGCGTCTTTCCGAAGAGCTGGTGCTCTGGTCGTCCGCGGAGTTCGGCTTTATCACGATCTCCGACGGCTTCACGACAGGCTCGTCCATCATGCCGCAGAAAAAGAACCCCGATGTTGCCGAGCTCACGCGCGGCAAGACCGGCAGGGTCTACGGCAATCTGACCGCGCTGCTCACGCTCATGAAGGGACTGCCCCTGGCGTACAACCGCGATATGCAGGAAGACAAAGAGCCGCTTTTCGATTCCGCGGACACGGTGACGCGCTCGCTGGCGGTGTATATCGAGATGCTGAAAGGCATCACGGTCCACAAAGATGTGATGCGCACGGCAGCCGAGGACGGCTTCATTACCGCCACGGACCTTGCGGATTATCTGGTGAAAAAGGGCATGCCTTTCCGGCAGGCGCATGAGGTCGTGGGCAGGGCGGTCCTGCGCTGTCTGGAACTACGGTCGGGTCTGTCTGACCTGCCGCTTACGGAATACAAAAAACTGTCGTCTCTGGTCCGTGATGACGTGTACGCCGCGCTGTCAATCGAAGCGTCGGTAGGCAGAAGAACGTCCCAGGGAGGCACTGCGCCGACGAACCTGAAAAAACGCCTCGCTGTGCTCAAGAAGCGGCAATGAAGATCCGGTCCCAATGGTTGCCGGCTGCCGGCCTGATGGTTGCGGCGGCGCTGATCGCTTCCTGCGGTAGAAAGGCCGCCCCGCTCACGCCCGACAGCCCCCGGCCCGAAGCGGTGCATGAGGTAAAGGCCCAGACGCGCGATGCCTCCGTGTTCCTGTTCTGGCCGGTCCCGGCAAAAAATGCCGAAGGCAAGAGCATGAGCACGGCGGCGCTCTTCGGGTTCAAGGTCTTTCGCGCCGAGCTCGAACAAAGCCGTAAGCGGGCCCGTTTTCACCAGGTGGCTGAAATTGCGCTTGCCGATCCTGCTCCCGCATCGATCAGGAACGGCACGGTTTTCTGGAGCGACGGCCCATTGAAGTTCGGCCGGGTGTACGCGTACCGGGTCGTTGCACTCGGGATACAGGGCGATGCGGCCTCGCCTTCGTCAGAGGTCCGGGCCGCGCCGCTGTTGTCGCTGGCCTCGCCCCGCGCGGTAAAGGCCATTGGCGGGGAGCAGCGGGTTGAGCTTTCCTGGGAAGCGGTCGGCACGAGGTCCGACGGCAGCGTCTTTAACGGATTTATCGGATACAATGTGTATCGGCGCGACGAGGGCGGAGCGTACGGAGAAGCGCCCCTGAACCAGGAACCCCTCAGAACGCCTTCGTATGAGGACAGGAGCGTTCAGAACGACAAGACGTATTTTTACCGGGTGCGCGCCGTGGACAGTCCGGCGCTGCCCTGGAAAGAAAGCCTCGATGCTCCCGAGGCGACCGCCACGCCCCGCAATGTGACTCCTCCCGTGCGGCCCTCCGGCCTCACCGTTGTCCCGGGAGTCGGCAGGGTGTTCCTCACCTGGACCGAGAACACCGAGGGGGACCTGGAGGGCTACTATATTTACCGTTCAACGAAGAGCGGACGGGACCGTGAGCGGCTGAACGACAAACCGCTCGCCCGAACAACGTATTCCGATGAGTCTGTGGAGCCGGGAAGGTCCTACTACTATGTGGTGACCGCGGTGGACCAGTCCGGCAACGAGAGCGAGCCTTGCAAGGAACAGGCGGCGCGCGCTGAAAAGTTTTGATGAGCGAGTTCTTGAAAAAGGACCGGACTCCTGCGATGAGCTTTAGACAACCGATGGGCATCGTAAACCGGAAGGGCCTGTGCCATGCATGATTTTCTCTACAAGAACGGGAAGCTCTATTGCGAGGGTGTGCCGGTCAACTCGATCGCCCAGCGGGTCGGCACGCCGTTCTACTGCTACAGCAGCAGTACGCTTGCCAGCCACTATCGCGCGTTTGACCAGGCCTTTGCCGGCGTCCCGAACGTCATCTGTTTTGCGCTCAAGTCAAACTCCAATGGCGCCGTCATCCGGGTGCTGGGCCGGGAAGGGGCCGGCGCGGACATTGTTTCGGGCGGAGAATTGTTCCGGGCGCTGCGGGCGGGCATCGATCCGAAGAAGATCGTCTACGCCGGCGTGGGCAAGCGGCGCGACGAGATCGAATATGCGCTCAAGGTCGGCATTCTCATGTTCAACGTGGAGTCGGGCGAGGAATTGATCGCCATTGACCGCGCCGCGAAAGAGATGCATGCCAGGGCGAGGATTGCGCTGCGGGTGAATCCCAATATCGACCCCAAAACCCATGCCTACATCTCGACGGGGCTCAAGGAAAACAAGTTCGGCATCCCGATCGAAGAGGCGCTGGAGCACTATCAGGTTGCCCGGGGGCTTGCGAACATCGACGTGGCCGGGGTGCATCAGCACATCGGCTCCCAGATCACCGAGGTCCAGCCGTTCATCGACGCGCTTGAAAAACTGACCGTGTTCGTCAAGGAACTGCGGGCCGCGGGCATGGACATTACGCACCTCAACATCGGCGGCGGCATCGGCATCACCTACAAGGACGAGACCCCGCCGCTGCCGAAAGATGTGGCCGCGGCCATCAAGCCGATGCTGAAAGCAAGCGGCTGCACCATTGTGCTTGAGCCGGGCCGGGCGCTGGTGGGCAATGCCGGCATCCTGGTGACCCGTGCGTTGTACCGCAAGGACAGCGGTGCAAAGAAGTTCCTGATCGTTGACGCGGGCATGAACGACCTCATCAGGCCGAGCCTGTATCACGCCTACCACGACATCAAGCCGCTGGTGGAGCCGTCGTCGCCCGAGCGTGAAACGTACGACGTGGTCGGTCCGATCTGCGAGTCAGGAGACTTTCTGGCCAAGGACCGGAGCCTGCCGATCATACAGCCGGGAGAATATCTCGCGGTGCTGGGAGCGGGGGCATACGGCTTTTCCATGTCCTCCAATTACAATTCCCGGCCCCGTGCCGCCGAGGTGATCGTCAGGAAAACCGAGTATTTCGTCGTGCGCGAGCGCGAGACCTACAGCGATTTGGTCAAGAGCGAAAAGGTGCCGAGGTGGCTGGATTAGAAGAAAAGTAAGAAGTAAGAGGTAAGAAGTTCCGAGTGCAGAGCGAAGAGTGGAGCCATGAAGAAGATACCTTTTTATAAAATGCAGGGGAGCGGCAACGACTTTATCCTGATCGATGACCGGAAGGGAATTCTGCAGGGGAAGAGCCTGAAGGGTCTTGCCAGGACCGTATGTGACCGGCACTATTCCGTGGGCGCCGATGGGTTGATCGTGATCGTGCCGCCGTCATTCCTCAAGACTGCGGACTTCAGATGGCGGTTCTTTAACGCCGACGGCAGCGAGGCGGCGATGTGCGGGAACGGTTCTCGCTGCGCCGCGCGGTTTGCGTTCATCAACAAAATCGCGAAAAAGACCATGGCCTTCGAAACTCCGGCGGGCGTCATCCGGGCCGAGGTCAAAGCAGGGACGGTAAAAGTACAGCTTACCCCCGCTGGCGGTTTACGCCAGAATATTTCCATTCCCTTCGAGGGCGGGGCGCGCACGGGACACTTTATCAATACCGGTGTGCCCCATGTCGTCTATCTGTCGGACGAGCTTGCCGCTGAAGATGTGGACGGCATCGGCAGGCGCACCCGCTATCATGACCTTTTCAAGCCCGCGGGCGCGAATGTGAACTTCATCCAGGTGCAGGGGAAGCACAAGCTCAGCATCAGGACCTACGAACGCGGCGTCGAGGGCGAGACCCTGGCCTGCGGCACCGGTTCGGTTGCAGCGGCGCTCGTTGCAGGCTCCCTCCGGATGGTCGCTTCGCCGGTCCAGGTCACGACGCGCAGCGGAGAAAAGCTGACGGTCACGTTTGAAGGCGATGCTGAAGGACACTGGGCTATTTACCTCGAAGGCGAGGCAAAGGTGATTTGCGAAGGAAATTTGTTTCTGTAGTCTCGAGTTCCGCGCTCCGGATTTCGGGCCGACGGTAAACCAGAAACGCGAGACTCGTTCCATTTTGCTTTAAGGAGGCTGCTATGTTCAAGGGTTCAATGGTTGCGGTGGTGACGCCGTTCAAGAACGGGAAAGTGGACGAAAAAGCGCTGGGCGATTTGATCGAGTTTCAGATCAAGAACGGGACGGACGTGATCGTGCCGTGCGGCACGACCGGTGAATCGGCCACGCTCTCTCATGAGGAGCACCACCGCGTGGTCGAGTTTACGGTGAAGACCGTGAACAAGCGTGTGCCCGTTATTGCTGGCGCCGGTTCGAACAGCACCAGCGAAACCGTGGAACTCACGAAATACGCGCAGAAGGCGGGCGCGAACGGTGTGCTGCTCATTACCCCTTACTATAATAAACCCACGCAGGAAGGGCTGTATCGCCACTTCAAGCATATCGCGGATTCGGTGGATATACCGATCGTCCTCTACAATGTTCCCGGCAGAACGAGCGTGAACATGCTGCCCTCCACGGTGGCCCGGTTGCGGGAGGTGAAGAACATCGTCGGCCTCAAGGAGGCCACGGGCGACCTGAAGCAGATCAGCGAAATCCTCCGGCTCTGCGGCAGGGATTTTGACGTGCTCTCCGGAGACGATTTTACCACGCTGCCCATGCTTGCGCTCGGCGGTGTGGGCGCCATATCGGTCACCGCGAACATCGCGCCCGCCGACTGCGCCGGGATGTTCGATGCATTTTTTGCCGGTAAAATGGAGGAAGCGCTGAAGTTTCATTATAAGATGGAGCCGCTGCACACAGCCATGTTCATCGAGACGAACCCGCTCCCGGTCAAGACTTCGCTGGCGCTTATGGGCAAGATTGCGGAAGAGTTCCGCCTGCCGCTCTGTCCCATGGCTGATGCGAACAGGGACAAGCTTAAAAAGGCGCTGAAGGAGTATGGGCTGATTTAAGCGGCGACGAAAGAATAAAAATCATTTCATAAAGGCAAGAACATTACCACGAAGGACACGAAGCACACGAAGTTAAAAGCACTATTGTGATTCTGTTTTTCTTCAACTTCCTCGTGTTCTTCGTGGTGAAAAGGCTTTGGTCCAGACTTGTCGGCGTTAGAGCGTGAAAGAGGTGTAGTATGATTAAGACAATCGTAACCGGAGCCGCGGGCCGCATGGGCTCTCGCATCATCAACGTACTTTCGACCTCGGAGGGCATTGCCCTTTCCGGCGGTATCGAACGCAAAGGTCATGCGCTCCTGGGGCAGGATGCCGGAGGCCCGGCAGGGCTCGCTGCAACGGGTGTCAAACTCAGCGACGACCTTGCGGCCGCGCTCAAGACCGGAGACGTGCTGATCGATTTCACCACGCCCGAAACCAGCCTCGAACATCTGCGTCTCTGCGCCGAACTGGGTAAGGCCGTGGTGATTGGATCTACCGGTTTTACCAAAGAACAGCTTGCCGTGGTCAACACCTATGTCCAGAAGGTCCCTTGTGTTCTTTCTCCGAACATGAGCATCGGCGTGAACCTCTGCTTCAAGCTCCTGGACGAACTCGCCCGCACCCTCGGCGAGGATTACGATATGGAGATCATCGAGGCCCACCATCGCATGAAAAAGGACGCGCCATCAGGCACGGCCATGAAGATGGCGCAGGTGCTCGCCCGGGCGGTGGACCGCAACCTCGAAGAGGTCGGCGTGTATGCGCGCAAGGGCATGATCGGCGAGCGTTCCAAGAAAGAGATCGGCATCCAGACGGTCCGGGCCGGCGACATCGTGGGCGACCATACGGTCATGTTCGCGGGCAAGGGTGAACGGATCGAGCTCACCCACCGGGCGCACAGCAGGGACACCTTTGCCGCCGGTGCGGTGCGCGCGGCCAGGTGGGTCGTGGGCAAAAAGCCCGGTTTGTACGACATGCAGGATGTGCTGGGGCTGAAGTAGCGGAACGATACCGGTTAAAGGTTGTAAGACTGAAGGCTGAAGGTGGTATAAAAGATGACCCTTCCGCCTATTCGCTTAACAAGGAGCCGTACAATGAAAAAACAGATCGTCATCATGGTCCTGGGGCTGGCATTTCTCCTGCCGTTCACCTCGAACGCATTCTCGAGCCACGAAGGGTGCGCCGGCAACTGCATCGATTGCCACAGGCTGGAGAAAAAAGAAGCTGAAGAGATCATTAAAAAGATCGCTCCGAACGGAAAGGTCACCGATATCAAGCTGTCCCCTGCCAAGGGCCTGTGGCAGATCGAGGTGGATGCCGGTGAGAAAAAGGGAACGTTGTATATCGATTTTTCGAAGAAGTACCTGATCGCCGGACAAATTGTGCCGATCGAATCGATCGGCAAACCGGCGCCGGAGCGCTCCGTGGATTTCAGCAAGATACCGCTGAAGGACGCCTTGGTCCTCGGTCCCAGGAACGCCAAAAAGAAGGTGGTGGTGTTCACAGACCCCGACTGCCCCTACTGCCGCAAGCTGCATGAGGAAATGAAGCTGGTCCTGGCGAAGCGGAAAGACGTGGCGTTCTATATTTTCCTGTTTCCGCTCGAGATGCACAAGGACGCGTACAGGAAGGCGCAGGCTGTTCTTTGTGAAAAATCGTTGACCCTGCTTGATGATGCTTTCGGCGGCAAACCGCTGCCCGGGCCGAAGTGCGGCAGCGAAGCGGTGGAAAAGAACAAGGCTCTCGCCAAGTCGTTCAATTTCGGCGGGACCCCCACGCTGGTCCGTGAAGATGGGAAGGTGCTCAGCGGCACACGGCCGGCGGATGCGCTTTCGGACTGGATCGACGGCAAGTAGGCTGAACGGACGGAGCGGCCCATGAAGCTCGTAAGGTTTACGGCGCCGGGACATGCCGGTCCGGTCTGCGGTGTCGTTGACAACGATGAGGTCGTTGAACTGGAAGGCGACCTCTTCTCCTCCCCTGCCCGGCGTAAGGGCAGCTATCCGCTCTCCCGGGTGAAGCTGCTCGCTCCCTGCCGCCCGACCAAGATCGTGGCGGTTGGATTGAACTATCGGGACCATGCGGTCGAGCTGGGTTTTGCTCTTCCTGCCGAGCCGGTCATTTTTCTGAAGCCACCCACGGCCATTATCGGACCCGGCGATGGAATCGTTTATCCCCGGGCAAGTTCTCAGGTCGACTTCGAGGCCGAACTCGGCGTCGTGATCAGGGACCGTATCAGTCATATCAAGCCCGATGAAGCCTACGGGCACATCCTCGGCTATACGTGCGCCAACGACGTTACCGCCAGGGATCTGCAAAAGAAGGACGGGCAGTGGACGCGCGCCAAATCCTTCGATACGTTCTGCCCCATCGGGCCATGGATCGAGACGGACCTTGACCCCGGCGGCCTCCTGGTCGAGTCGTACCTGAATGGTGAACGGAAACAGTCCTCGCGGACCTCGCAGCTGATCTTCAGAATAGACCACCTCGTGAGCTTTATCTCCGGCATAATGACGCTCTGCCCCGGCGACCTCATCATCACCGGCACACCCGCAGGCATCGGGCCCATGCGGCCCGGAGATGAGGTGGAAGTGCGGATAGAGGGAATCGGGATCTTGAAAAACAAGATCATTGCGGATTGCGGATTGCGGATTTCGGATTAAGACCTTGGGCTACTTCCAAGGACAGTTTTTATTCCGCAATTCGCAATGGTCACAGACCACGATGTCCGAAATTGAAAAGGAGTACCTACATGAGCAAAACCCCCGACACCTACATCCAGTCCCTGTTCGCCGATCGGCTCGGCGGCAGCATGTTCGGCAAAGACACGAAGATCTACAAGTTCGAGAAGATAAAGCGGGCAAAGCGCGCCGCCCTTGCCGCTCATCCCGGGGCGGAACTGATCGACTTCGGCGTGGGCGAGCCCGACGAGATGGCGTTCCCCGGTGTGGTTAAGAAACTGCAGAAGGAAGCGGAAAAGCCGGGGAACCGCGGGTACGCCGACAACGGCATCGCGGAGTTCAAGGAAGCCGCTGCGCGCTACATGAAAACCGTGTACAAGGTCAAGGGCATCGATCCCGAGACCGAGGTGCTGCACGGTATCGGCAGCAAGCCCGTACTCGCGATGTTTCCGGCGGTCTTCATTAATCCCGGCGATGTGACGCTGATGACAGCCCCCGGTTACCCGATCATGGCAACGCATACGCGGTGGTACGGTGGCGAGGTCCATATCCTGCCGCTGGTCGAGCAAAACGGATTTTTGCCGGACCTGGACGCCATCCCCGCTGACCTCAAACGCAGGGCGAAGCTGCTCTACCTCAATTATCCGAACAACCCCACCGGCGCGGGCGCGACAAAAGCTTTTTTCGAGAAGGTCGTAGCGTTCGCCAAAGCGAACAACGTGATCGTGGTGCATGATGCAGCCTATGCCGCGCTGATGTATAAAACAAAGCCCCTGTCTTTCCTGTCCGTTGCCGGGGCCAAAGAGGTGGGCGTAGAGATCCACTCGCTCTCCAAAGCATTCAACATGACGGGCTGGCGGCTTGCTTTTGTGGTCGGGAACGAACGGATCATTGCCGGTTACGGGAATGTGAAGGACAATTACGATTCCGGCCAGTTCAAGGCGATCCAGCAGGCGGGTGTGTACGCGCTCGACCATCCCGAGATCACCGATAAGATCAAGGCCAAGTATGAGCGCAGGCTCACCTCGCTCGTAGCGACGCTCCGGAGCATGGGATTCGATGCTAAAATGCCGGCAGGGA
Source organism: Nitrospirota bacterium (assembly GCA_043731355.1). Lineage (GTDB taxonomy): Bacteria > Nitrospirota > UBA9217 > UBA9217 > UBA9217 > GWC2-56-14. Next base: position 15,384 of record JAYTJE010000062.1, on the reverse strand, counting down.
CCTTTTATTTGTACATGAAAATGCCGAAGGGCGTAAAGAACGGACGGCGGTTTGCAAATGCCGATGAGTTCTCCGAGTTCCTCATCACCGAGAAGTTGATCAGTACCGTGCCGTGGGACGACGCTGGACCGTACATCCGCTTTTCCGCGACCTTTGAGTCCAGGGGGCTTGCTGATGAAAAGCGCGTGCTGAACGAGTTCAAAAAGCGGATGAGCGGGCTGGAGTTCGAGTTTTAACCGTCGAATATTTCACCGCAGAGGACGCAGAGGAAGGCGGGGATCTTTCTTCTCGTCACGGTGTCCAACCTCATTATGCCTGTCACTGCATATATCGGAATCGGCTCGAACCTGGGCGATAAAAAAGCCAACTGCCGCAAGGCCATCGCGCTGCTGGCGAAAAGCGGCCGGGTCGTCCGCGCCTCCTCCCTGTACTGCACCGGGCCGATCGGGAACACAGACCAGGATGATTTCGTCAACGCCGTCATGGCGATCGAGACCAGCCTGTCGCCGGATGAGCTGCTCGGTCAGTGCCGGTCCATCGAGGAAGAACTGGGGCGCGTGCGCACGGTCCACTGGGGACCGCGTACGATCGACGTGGATATCCTGCTGTACGGAGATGCAATGATCGAGACCCCGGAACTGACTATTCCGCATCCGCTGCTGCACACGCGGCGCTTTGTACTGGTCCCGCTCTGCGAGATCGCTCCGCTGGCCTTGCATCCGAAGCTGCGAAAGACCGCTGCGGACCTGCTTCTTGAGCTGCTCGAGCACCAGCGTGTGCTGCGCTGCGACGAGAACGGAACTTCACCATGACCAGGAATCCTCACGAAGCGCATGACGCCAGATACCTCGTGACCGATGGGCCCATCGGCGTCGGCAAGACGAGTCTTACCACGCTACTGGCCAAAGAACTGGGCGCACGGCTCATCCACGAACGCGCGGAAGACAATCCTTTTCTTACGGATTATTACCGAGACCCCGACCGTTACCGGTTCCAGACCCAGACCTTCTTTCTGCTCAATCGCTTTGCGCAGCAGCAGGAAATGGCACAGCCCGACCTGTTCACGCGGATCACGATCAGCGATTACCTCTTTGCCAAGGATCGGATCTTCGCGCACCTGACCTTGAACGATCATGAGCTTGCCCTCTACGAGCAGTTCTATAAAATGCTCGAACTCAGGATCGTCAAGCCCGATCTGGTCATCTTCCTCCAGGCGAGCACCGATACGCTGCTGAAACGCATCAAACAGCGCGGCCGGCCTTTCGAAAAGGAAATGAACCACGATTATATCGCCGACGTGAATGAGGCATACAACCAGTTCTTTTTTCACTATACCGAAACACCGCTGCTCGTCATCAATACTTCGGACATCGACTTCGTGCATCGCCGCGAGGACCTTGATGACCTGTTAAAGCGGATATTGAACATGAAGCAGGGAACGCAGTACTATGTGCCGGTGTCGCGAGGGAAGAAGTAGCCGGAACCAAGAGATGTCTCTGCCATTTTGAAAAAAAGGAAAAATGCTTATGCCCAATATCATCGATAACTACACTGACGACCAGGCAACGCGCGAAGCGCTTGCGACGGTCGGTTCCGAGCGGACGCTGCACGAGTTTTACGGATATTTCTTCGGCTGCATGGCGGCGCCGAAGCCGGCTTTGCCTTCCCAGTGCCTGCCGCTCTTGTTCGACACGGACAAGGCGGATTTTTCCAGCCTGGAAGACGCGGACAACCTTATGGCCAACCTGATGTCGCTCTGGAACTTCATTTCCCGATGGAAGCCGGAGGACGACCCCTGCTATTTTCCCGAGACCGACTATGCCGCAACCGGACCGGGTCTCAAACAGCGAGGGTCCGATGATCAGGCGATGATCCAGTTTTTTATCCGGGGACTTGATCAGGGCGATACGAAGGAAAATGATTTCTCCGATGATGCCATTGATGCGATGCACGATCTTGAGGACTCGGCGGTACAGCTGCAAAAACTTACCCAGCAATGCGCACAGAAGGACCCCGAGGCGCCTGTCGAAGACCTGGGAAAAATAACAGCGCTCTTTGACGAACTCGAGGAGGTCATTGCCGACAGTCTTGTACGCGTCACGATCGGGCTGCAGGACGCAAAGGCCAGGGCAGCGAGAAAGGCTGCCGCTGCTGCCAAGGAAGAAAAGCAGTCGCGGCCGGGAACAAGGAGGCGTTGATAAGAACGGTCAGGGGAACTGAACCTGCACAGGGGTCCGGAGCATGAAGATCATCACTACCATAAACGAGATGCGGTCCTTTTCAGAATCCCACCGGATGCGGGGCCGGAAGCTCGGGTTCGTGCCGACCATGGGTTTCCTGCATGAAGGCCATCTTTCGCTCATGCGCTGCGCGCGCCGGGAAAACGATATCGTTGTCGCAAGCATCTTCGTGAACCCCACGCAATTCGGGCCGAACGAGGACCTGGACCGCTATCCCCGGGACGCGGAAGGGGACCGGGCAAAGTGCGAAAAGGCCGGTGTCGACGCGCTCTTCATGCCGCAGGCAGCGGAGCTGTATCCAGATAAGCCTGTTGTTTTTGTAACGGTCGAAGGGGTATCAGCGGTCCTGGAGGGAGCGCTTCGGCCCGGCCATTTCCGGGGTGTGGCAACGATCATGGCAAAACTGTTCAACATCATAAAGCCGCATCGAGCGTATTTCGGCCAGAAGGATTTTCAGCAGTGCGTGGTGATCAAACGCATGGCCGCCGGCCTGGATCTCGATGTAGTGGTTGCCGTGCTTCCAACGGTGCGTGAGCGGGATGGGCTTGCCATGAGTTCACGGAACAGCTATCTGAACGAAGCAGAACGACGCGTTGCGGCCGCGATCTGGCGCGCCCTGAGCGAGGGAGAGCGGCTGTTCCGGGCCGGTCAGCGCGATGCGGCTCTGCTTCAGAGCGCTGTGCGAGGCGTTTTGGGCCGGGAACCGGGGCTTTCAGTCGATTACGTCGAGCTCGTCGATCCCGACAGTCTTCTGCCGAAGGCGGTCGTTGAGAGCAGAACAGTGATATTAGTTGCAGTTCGTCTCGGACGCACCAGGCTCATTGACAATCTGCAGTTTCTGTGATACTTTACACAGGTAGCTGAGGTCCGGGACCTTTGTCCCGGTTTGCTTTGCACGGGCAGTCATTTTGAGAGGCAATGCGATGGCGGTGCTCAAGCTTGCGTGCCGCTTATCTTTTCCCAGGACATCGTCGGCATTCTCTATATTGATGATTTTACGCCAAGGGCCTTCTCCGCATCCAGTCTGCAGGCGCTCGAGATCATTGTCTTCTTCGCTTCCGTGGCGATCCACAACGCGCGAATGCATACCGATGTGAAGCAGCTGGCCCTTACGGACAGCCTTACCGGTTTGTTCAACCGGCGGTGCTTCGAGGACCTCCTGAGCAGGGAGCTGCAGCGGGCTGAGCGGCATGGGCGGGAATTCTCCCTGGCGCTCATTGATGTTGACGACTTCAAAAAGGAAAAGCACACCCGCAAGATCGGTTGCTCGCGCCGCATTCCCGAGTCGCCCATTATTGCACCGTGATCGGCGAACGGCTTCCCCGCAACCTGACAACGCAGGCATCAAATAATCGTTCCACGGCGCAATTGATTTTTTCCGCGCCAACGGTATAATGCTACATGAACTTTATCAAAACCGTACTCATCTCGGTGGTACTGACATTCTGCTTTCATACCCCGGTCTTCGCCGAAACTCCCACCAGCCTCATCATCGAACATGGCCCGCGGAACACCAAAAAGATCGCACTCACCTTTGACGCCTGCCCCACGGGAAAGGCGGACGAGTATGATGGGCAAGTGATCGATATTCTGCTGCAAAAACGGGCGTCGGCCACGCTCTTCCTGAGCGGAAGATGGGTGGAGAAGAACGTTTTGAAGGCGAAGTTCCTGGCGGCCCAACCGCAGTTCGAGATCGCGAACCACACCTATTTTCATCCACACCTGCTCGAAAAACCGGACGACCGCATCATCCGCGAGTTCAAGAACTCCCAGGCCGAGATCAGAAGCGTAACCGGCAAAAAGCCGCGCTATTTCAGGCCGCCTTTTGGCGAGGTTGACGAACATGTTGCGGAGCTTGCGAAAAAGGCGGGGCTCGTGACGATCCAGTATGACATCGCCTCGGGCGATCCGGACCCCGAGCTGTCGGCAAAGCGCATCGCGCGCATCCTGTTGCGTGACGCGCAGGGCGGGAGCATCATCGTTTTTCACATGAACCGCAACGGCGTGCACACGGCCGAATTCCTGCCGGAGATCATAGATGGATTGCGTAAGAAGGGTTTTTCGCTTGTGACGGTGGGGGAGATGCTCAAAAAATAAAACAACAGCTCAGGTCAATTTACTATCCGCAGATGGCGCAGATGGCCGCAGATAAAAGCAAACCTGTATTGTTATTTTTTAATCTGCGGCCATCTGCGAAATCTGCGGACAAAAGGTTTTTTCTCTCCAGATGTGCTCATAATAGCAATAAAAAGGGGGCTCACCATTTGGCGAGCCCCTTTGAAAGTCTTGTTGACCTGTTATTTCCCTGCCAGGCCCTTCCGGAAGGCGTCAAGCCACATTATGTGGCTCTTTTCCTCATTGATGATCTTGTCGACCATCTCTTTTTCACGCACGATGTTCCGCAGCTCAAAGAAGTAGAGCAGGGTCTCTTTCTCGAAGCCCAGCGCAAAGTTGACGGCGTCAGCCACGGTCTTTAAGTGGTCCATGGCCGGGAGCGCTTTGCCCTTTCCCAGGAAGAACTGGGATTCCACAAAAGCGCGCATATAATTGGTGACTTCTCCCCACTCCACCGCCTCGGCGCCGCTCTTGGCCACCAGGCTCTTCAGCTCAGTGAAGGTTTTTTCATGGCCCTGCTCTTTTATTGCGAGTGTGGTAAAGAGCTTGACCAGGCCAGCATCCTTCTTGAATTTGTCGCTGATCGATGTATAGAACTGATAGCCGAGTTTTTCCGTCTGGATCGCCATCTCCATTATTTCATTGATCGAATAATTGTTCATTCCCTCTCCCTTTTCCGGTAAAAATATTCTGCAGACAGATTCTATGAAAATAATAGCGTTTCGGATGGGAGGTGTCAACCCAAAAATTGTTGATGCGCTCTTCCGGGCATTGGTTCAATAATATTGACAAGCACGCCGTGTTTTGATACAGTTTGCGCGGTACTCGGCGGGAAACGTCTTGTTTGCGAAGACAGAAAATGCGGCAGCCGGGCGCCGCGCCTTAGGAGCTCCCGGTTCTTCACGGAACCCGGCAACATTATCTTATGCAGCGGGAGGAAGGAATGGCACACAAGCTTGCGGTGGTTGTAGGCGGAGGACCCGCCCCGGGGATCAACGGCGTGATCAGCGCGGTCACCTTTGAGGCCTGGAAACAGGGTCTTGAAGTGATCGGCATCCGCGACGGCTTTAAGTGGCTCTCGAAAGGCGACGCCTCGCACATCCTTTCGCTCCATCCCGAGGACATCTCGCGCATCCACACGCGCGGCGGGTCCATCATCGGGACGTCGCGCGAGAACCCGACGAAAAGTCACGAAAAGATGGCCAATGTCATCAAGGCGCTGACCAGCCTCGGCGTCAAGTACCTGGTGACCATCGGCGGCGACGATACCGCCTACACCTCGACGCGCGTGGAGCAGGAGGCCGCGGGTACGATCGCGGTGTGCCACGTGCCGAAGACGATCGACAACGATCTGCCGCTGCCGCACGGGGTCCCGACCTTTGGCTTCGAGACCGCGCGCCAGCTCGGCGCCCAGCTCGTTGAAAACCTCATGGAGGACGCGCAGACCTCGTGGCGCTGGTATTTCGTGATCGCCATGGGCCGGTCCGCGGGACATCTCGCGCTCGGCATGGGTATGGGCGCGGGCGCGACGCTCACGCTCATTCCCGAGGAACTGGGAAACAAAATCTCTTTCAACAAGGTTGTCGCCATTCTGACCGGCGCCATCATCAAGCGTCTTGCGCTCGGCAGGGGGCACGGCGTGGCCGTGATCGCCGAGGGCGTCGCCATTCGTCTCGATCCCGAGGAACTGACGATCCTCCGGGACGTGCCGCTCGATGAGCACGGCAACATCCGCCTCGCCGAATTCCCGCTGGGCGATATTCTGAAGCATCGGGTATCCACGGAGCTCGATGCGCTCGGCGTCAAGACCACGATCATCGCCAAGGACATCGGCTATGAGCTTCGGTGCAGTCCTCCCATCTCCTACGACCGGGAATACACCCGCTACCTGGGTTTCAGCGCGGTCAAGTTTCTGGTGGGCGGCGGGACCGGCGCCATGATCATGCTGAAGGACGGCAAATGCATCCCGATCAATTTCGCCGATCTCATAGACCCCAAAACGAAAAAGACGCGGATCCGCACCGTGGACATTGATTCCGATGATTACCACATGGCGCGGCGTTACATGATCCGGCTTGAGAAGGAAGATCTGGCGGGGAAGGAGCTTGCAAAGCTGGCGAAGCTGACGAACTTGAGCGCCGAGGACTTCAAAAAACGGTTTTCGGTGGCTGTTGATTAGGGAACAACCGGAAGGGTGATGTCTAATTGAAACGGTGGGCCTCCGCAAGGGGTGCTCACCGTTTTTATTTTAGAGGGGGATCCGTTTTTCGCGTGCGGAGTTCCGGATGACGATGAGCGCTCCGTGCAGACGCTGGAGTTTCATATTGCGCGTCCGCAGGCCAACCGGATCGTTGAACAGCAGTTTTTCGTTGCGTGTTGTGGTCATGGCCTTGTTAATAGTTTCAAAAAGTTCCTTCAGCATGTCCTTGTCGAATTTTTTCAGAAAAAGCGGGTTTACGGAGACGAAGCCTTCCGCGATGTCCACCGCCACCGCTTTCATGCTTTTTCCTCTGAACCCGCTTTCAGCCATAATCCCCGCTACCCCTTGTGAAAGGATTTGATCGTCTGCTCAAGTTGTTGCTGCTTTTCTCCGAGGGCCGCAAAGTGCTTGTCAAGCGTATCGCCGCAGGCGCCGCATTTCCGGGCCTCGGTCTGGAGCGCCTGCAAGGCGCTGGAAAGATCGCGGGCCTGGTCCTGGATAAGGATATGCTCATTCCTGGTGTGTTCGCAAAGACGGCTGATCGACGAGACGATGTCCTTGAGCATGGGATCGTCCGACTCCCGGAGCCGCAGACAGACGTCGTTTTTTCCCTCCGCCATCTGGTCGAGCGCGCCCCGGATCCTGGCCATGGGGCCGACGAACTTATGGGAGTACAGGGCGCCGACGATGCCGATGAAGATCAGCAGGGTGATGAGGGAGATGGGCAGGAAGATCGGCAGCTGGAGTATCTCGGCCAGCTTCTGGAACACGCGCAGGAGCAACGTATAGGCGACGAGGATGAAAATAAGAAAGACAATGAAGCGGTATTGCGGGCCTGACGCGCTGAAGTACCCCTTGCCCCTGCTCAGGATCATTCTTTTTGCAGTATTTGTCATAGAAAATAGCCGGTGGTGCGGTTCGTTTCCATCAGAGCTGCATGGGCTGCAAGATTTTTTACTACTGGAAATAGTATACTGACAAAACCAGAGAGGGTCAAGGCTATAATTTGCCTTGCGGACGGAGCACCCCTATGGTAGATTTTCTCATGTCGCTCAAAGACCACAGCAACCGGACCATCGACTATTTGCGGATATCGGTCACTGACCGGTGCAATCTTTCCTGTGCCTACTGTAAACCGAGGACCCAGATAAAGATGACGCCGCACCAGGGCATCCTTCGCTATGAGGAAATGCTGCGGATCGTGCGGATCGCCGTGCCGCTGGGGATCTCCCATATTCGCATCACCGGCGGCGAACCGCTGGTCCGTCGCGGTGTGCTCGGGTTCATTGCGCGGCTCGGCGAGGTGGCGGGGATCGAGGATATCAGCCTCACCACCAACGGCGTACTGCTGGCGGGAATGAGCCAGGGCTTGCGTGATGCGGGGATTACGAGGCTCAACATCAGTCTTGACTCGCTCGATCCGCGGCGCTTTCGGGAGATCACGGGCAGCGATGCCTGGGACCTGGTGTGGCAGGGCATCGCCAGGGCAGAGGAGACCGGATTCTCGCCGATCAAGATCAACATGGTCCCGGTCAAAGGAGTGAATGACGACGAGATCGCCGATTTTGCCCGGCTTACCCTGGACCGGCGCCTCCACGTTCGATTCATTGAGTTCATGCCGATCGGCGCCAATGACCGATGGCACAAGGACGCCTGCGTGACCTCCGGCCAGGTCCGTGCCATCATTGAACGCGAGCTCGGTACGCTAAAGCCGTTCCTGGCGAAAAGATCGGCAGGTCCGTCCGACAATTACCAGGCGCCGGGCGCGCGCGGCGTGATCGGGTTCATCAGCCCCATCAGCAAGCACTTCTGCGCATCCTGCCGCCGTCTTCGCCTTACCGCGGACGGCAGGATCAGGCCCTGTTTGCTGTCCGATACGGAGATCGACATTAAATCGCCCCTGCGGGGGGGCTGCGGCGACGAAGAGCTTGAGCGTCTGCTCAGATTCTCGCTCGAGATAAAACCGGAACGTCATTACGTGACTGAAAATCCGGCAGTCTGCAGCCAGCGGATCATGTCCCGCATCGGCGGATAGCTCGCTTCTTCGGAGAATGAGGACGACTGACCTATGAAAGAACTGACGCATTTCGATCACGATGGCGCGGCGCGCATGGTTGATGTTTCCGGGAAGGCGGATACCGTGCGCGAGGCCGTGGCAGCCGGCCGCGTGACCATGCTGCCGGAAACGCTGAGGCTGATCCTGGACCGCAAAGTTTCCAAAGGAGATGTTTTCGGCGTGGCCCGCATCGCCGGGATCATGGCTGCAAAAAAAACAGCGGAAATAATTCCGCTTTGCCATCCGGTGGGTCTTTCGTCTGTTGAGGTCTCCTTCAAACCGGATGAAGCTGGGTCGCTGGTTGACATCATTGCAACGGCAAGGACCATAGGCCCGACCGGCGTTGAAATGGAAGCCCTGACCGCAGTGTCGGCTTCGGGCCTGGCGATCTACGATATGTGCAAGGCAGTGGACCGTGCCATGACGATCACGGACATTCGTCTTTTGAAGAAAAGCGGCGGGAAAAGTGGAACCTTTACGCGGTAGCGCATTTCTCTATCTTTTACCCTCACGATCTTTATTTACACCCCCAAGACAGCCCCATTTCACCACTAAATAGGCAAATAATACACAAAATTAATAAGTTGATCCGCCGACACTCTGCTTCTCCATTGAAAAATAACCGCTTGACACAAAATAAGGCGTGTGTTAAATTGTTAGCACTCTATTATGCCGAGTGCTAACAGGGAGAAGCTGGGAAGATGAAGCATTAAGGGCTGTTGCATGGATTTGGACGAAAGAAATAAAAAAGTCTTGCAGGCTGTTATAGACAGCTATATATCGACCGGAGCTCCGATCGGTTCGAACGTTCTTTGTAAACGGTATGATTTCGGTCTCAGTCCGGCAACCATGCGCAACATCATGGCTGATCTGGAGGAGCTGGGGTTTCTGAGCCATCCTCATACGTCAGCGGGCAGGATACCCACGGACCAGGGCTATCGGTTTTACATTGACGGTTTGATCAGCATCTCACAGGATGTCGATGAAATTGACGGACAGCTCAGGCAGGCGCCGCCGCCGCAAGGAAGCGACGTGAAGGAGTTGATGGCGGAGGCGAGCCAGTTTCTGGCCACGCTCTCGCATTGCGCCGGAGTGGTCGTCGCGCCGAACGAGCCCGAGGGGCAGTATAAGCATATAGAATTTGTCCGGCTTCGGGGCAGGGAGGTCCTGATCATCTTCGTGACCACCGCGGGCCTCGTGCAGAACAAGCTCATTGAGCTGGACGAAAGGATCACGCAGCATGAACTGAGCTATTTCAGCGCCTACCTCGATGAAGAGCTTGAGCAGAGGACCCTGCCCGAGGTCCGGAGACGGCTGGTTGAGGAGATGCGTGAGCATAAGCAGATGTTCACCCGTCTGATGGAGGAAACCTATCGGGCGAGCCAGGAGGTCCAGGGGCGGGACGGAGAAAGCGTATTTATCGGCGGCGCGTCCCAGATGCTGGAAAGCCCTGAATTTGCGAATGTCGAAAAAATGCGGGCCATGTTCAAGGCCTTTGAGGACAAATACAAGCTGCTCAAACTCCTTGACCGGAGTGTGACCGCGGAAGGCATCAAGGTATTTATCGGAGCGGAAAACCCCTATTTTGAGGTGCAGGGGTGCAGCATGGTGGTGAGCAACTACCAGGCAGGGGCGAATGTGGTCGGCACCCTCGGTGTGATCGGCCCGACCCGGATGCAGTACAAACAGGTGATACAGGTGGTGGATTATACCGCGAAGCTTTTGTCGAGGCTTTTGGGAGAACGCCTGCAGAAAGGCTTGGATAGATGAAGAAACACAGGGAAGAAGCCCGCGAAGAGGGTGGAGAACAGGTAGTTCCCGAGGGCGAAGGAGTTGTCCTGCCATCATCGGTTGAAGCTGAAAAGCTCATGCAGGAGCTTATGCAGGCGCTGGCGCGGAAGACCAAAGAGGCCGCGGAAGCGAATGAAAAATACCTGAGGACCTACGCGGATTTTGATAATTCCCGCAAACGCATGCAGCGCGAGCTGGCGGATTTCCGGCTTTACGCGAACGAGCAGCTTGCGCTTGAGCTGCTGCCCGTCGTCGACCATCTGGGGCTGGCGCTCAAACATGCCGGCGCGACGGAGGAGAATGTTCAGGGCCTGCAGCAGGGAGTGGAGCTTGTTTACAAACAGCTGCGGGATGTGCTTGAAAAGTTCGGCATCAAGGCCTTCGAATCGTGGGGAGAGCCCTTCGATCCCGCGAAGCACGACGCTTTGATGCAGGTGGAACGGGACGATGTGCCGGAAAACGTGGTTGTGCAGGTGATGAATGAGGGCTACCTGTATCACGACAAGGTGCTGCGGCATGCCAGGGTCGGCGTGTCCAAAAGGCCGAAGGAAGAAACGCAGGACGAGGAAAAGCAGACTGAAGATACGCAGGACAGTATATCTGGAGAACCACCGGCATCCGAGTAGATGTCCGGAAAAATAAACTATCAGCGTGTGGGGATGCGACGGCGCGCGCAAGGAGCGTTCGTTCATTCCCGCAACATGGTGAGGAGGTTGTCATGGCAAAAGTAATAGGAATAGATCTGGGAACCACCAATTCGTGCGTTGCAATCATGGAAGGCGGCGAGCCGGTCGTGATCCCGAACTCCGAGGGAAGCAGGACCACTCCGTCCGTGGTGGCGATCACCGAAAGCGGCGAGCGGCTCGTGGGGCAGATCGCCAAGCGGCAGGCGATCACGAACCCCGAAAGCACTATTTTCTCGATCAAGCGGCTGATCGGCAGAAAGTTCGACACCGCCGAGGTCCAGGAAGCGATGAAACATCTGCCCTACAAGATCGTGAAGGCGGCGAACGGCGACGCCCATGTGCAGGTCCGCGGCACCGTGTACAGCCCCGCCGAGATCTCGGCAATGATCCTTTCGAAAATGCGCCAGACGGCCGAAGATTACCTGGGAGAAAAGGTCACCGACGCGGTGGTTACCGTCCCGGCCTACTTCAACGACTCCCAGCGGCAGGCCACGAAGGACGCGGGAAAGATCGCCGGTTTGAATGTGCTCCGGATCATCAACGAGCCGACGGCCGCGGCGCTCGCCTACGGACTCGATAAGAAAAAAGACGAGACCATCGCGGTCTATGACCTGGGCGGCGGCACCTTCGATATCTCCATTCTGGAGCTGGGCGAGGGCGTATTTGAAGTGAAGTCCACGAACGGTGATACCTTCCTGGGCGGCGACGATTTCGACGAGAAGGTCATCAACTGGCTTGCTGATTCGTTCATGAAGGACCAGGCCATTGATCTTCGCAAGGACAAAATGGCCCTCCAGCGGCTCAAGGAAGCGGCGGAAAAGGCAAAGATCGAGCTTTCCACGGTGGCGGAGACCGAGATCAACCTTCCCTTTATCACGGCTGATGCCAGCGGGCCCAAGCATCTGCTGTATAAGCTTCCCCGCTCGAAGTTCGAGCAGCTTGTGGACGAGCTCGTGACGAAGAGCATCGAACCGTGCAAAAAGGCGCTTGCCGACGGCGGCAAGACCGTGGATAAGATCAATGAAGCGGTCCTCGTGGGAGGCATGACGCGCATGCCCCGCGTGATCGCCATCGTAAAAGATTTTTTCAAGAAGGAACCGCACCGCGGCGTGAACCCCGATGAGGTCGTCGCGATCGGCGCCGGCATCCAGGGGGCCGTGCTGACCGGGCAGGTCAAGGACGTGCTGCTCCTCGATGTGACGCCGCTGTCCCTGGGCATCGAGACCCTGGGCGGTGTGGCCACCAGGCTCATTGAGCGGAACACTACCATTCCGACCAAGAAAAGCCAGGTCTTCTCCACAGCATCCGACAACCAGACCGCGGTCTCTATTCACGTGGTGCAGGGCGAGCGCGAAATGGCAGGGGACAACAAGACCCTGGGCCGCTTCGAACTCGTCGGCATCCCGCCGGCGCCCCGCGGCATACCCCAGGTCGAGGTGACCTTTGACATCGATGCCAACGGCATCGTGCATGTGATGGCCAAGGACCTCGGCACGGGCAAAGAACAGTCCATCAAGATCACCGCATCGAGCGGCATGAGCAAAGATGACATCGAACGGGCGGTCAAGGAAGCAGAGGCATCGTCCGCCGACGATAAGAAAAAACGCGAGATCGCCGAAGTGAGGAACGAGGCTGACACGCTGGTGTACTCCGTTGAGAAATCCTTGACTGATTACGGCTCCAAGCTCGGCGACAAGGAGCGTATGGAGATCCAGGCGGCGGTCGAACAGACGAAGACCGCCAAGGACGGCCAGGATGTTGAGGCCATCAAAAAAGCCGTGGCTGCCCTGTCCAAGGCGTCGCATAAGATCGCGGAAGAGGTCTACTCCAAGACGACCGCTTCGCAGGGACAGGCAGGCGCCGGTGCCGCCGGCGCTCCCGGCAGTGACGGCAAGCCCGAAGAAAAAGTGGTGGAAGCCGAATTTGAAGAAGTGGACAAAGACAAGAAGTAAGTGCAACGGGCAGCTTGACAGAGGATAGCGGACGCCGACGAGGGGAGAGCTCTTTCCCGGAGCGTTCGCTATCCTCTTTTTTTGATGACTGAACGATAAGGACATTATGGCAAAGGATTTTTACGAACTGTTCGGCGTACACCGGAATGCAACGGATGCCGAGCTCAAGCGCGCATACCGGCGGCTGGCGCATCAGTACCATCCTGACAAGAACCCCGGCGACAAAGCGGCCGAAGACACCTTTAAAGAGGTCAGTGCTGCCTATGAGGTTTTGTCCGATCCCCAGAAGCGGGCTTATTACGACCAGTACGGCGTAGCGCCCGGAACGCAGGGCGCCGGACCGGGCGGTTTCGGCGGCGCGGGCATGGGCGACATCTTCGGAGATATTTTCGGCGAGTTCTTCGGCGGCGGACGCACAGGCTCGCGGGCCACGGCCGGGGACGATCTCCGGTACAATCTCAAGATCAGTTTCGAAGATGCGGCTTTCGGCGTCTCGACTAAGATACGGATCCCGCGCTGGGAGCGCTGCCCGGACTGCGAAGGGACCGGCGCGAAGACCGGCACAAAGCCCGTGACCTGCCCGGTTTGCCAGGGCGCAGGCCAGATCCGCAGCCAGCAGGGGTTCTTCAGCATCAGTCGGACCTGCTCGCGCTGCAACGGCGAGGGCACGATGATCACGGCCCCCTGCCCGTCCTGCAAAGGCCGGAAACGGACCGAGCGCGAGCGCATGCTCCAGATCAAGATCCCGGCGGGTGTGGAGACCGGCAACACCATCCGTTTGACCGGAGAAGGGGAGCTTGGCTCCTATGGCGGGCCGCCGGGCGATCTGTACGTCTATCTTACCGTAGACGAACACCCGATCTTCAAACGGGAAGGGCAGGACATCATCTGCGATGTGCCGGTAAGCTTTGTGCAGGCCGCGCTCGGCGCCGAGATCGAGGTGCCGACACTGACCGGCGCCACGGAGATCAAGGTCGCGGCAGGCACCCAGCCCGGGCATGTGGTCCGGCTTCGCGGCAAAGGTTTCCCTCATCTGCGTGGCTCCGGCACGGGCGAACAGCTTTGCAGGATCGCGGTCGAGGTCCCGTCAAAACTTACGGCAAAGCAAAAAGAACTGCTGCGGGAATTCGACCGGCTGAGCGTGGATAATACGCATCCCATTGCCAAGGGGTTCTTCGACAAGGTCAAGGAAGTCTTTGGTGATAAAGAAAAAAACAGGCCTGAGAAACCAGGATTATGATCGAGGGCGATGCGGAACAACGCGTCGCCCTTTTTTGGCATGACGCTTCAGACCGCCCCTTGCCATTTATGTCAATTTGTATTAAGCTATCACCACTATGAACGATTCTAAGATCTCAAAACCCAGCTCTTGTCCGCCTGAAGTCCTCGCACTGGTTGAAAAGTTCGATCAGCATCTCGAAGCCTACAAATCCGGTCAGTACAACGAAACCCAACTGAGACGTGAGTTTCTTGATCCGTTTTTCTCCGCGCTGGGCTGGGATGTTGAGAACAAGGCTGGCCTTGCTGAGACGTACAAGGATGTGGTGCATGAGGACGCCGTTAAGATAGGACGTGCGACCAAGGCTCCGGACTACTCCTTCCGCGTCGGCGGTACAAGGAAGTTTTTCCTCGAAGCGAAGAAACCCTCGATCCATATTAAAGAAGATATCTCTCCTGCACATCAAATCAGATATTACGCATGGAACGCTAAGTTACCGTTATCCATTCTCTCAAACTTCGCTGAATTTTCAGTCTACGATGGGCGCATCAAGCGTACCGACAAAGATAAAGCTTCCACGGCTCGTGTTCTCTACCTGACTTATAAGGACTACCCTGAGAAATGGCAGGAAATTGCCTCGGTATTTTCCAAGGATGCCGTACTCAAGGGCTCTTTCGATAAGTTTGCTGATTCAACCCGAGTCAAAAAAGGCACGGCAACGGTTGACGAGGCTTTCCTGAAGGAAATCGAGTCCTGGCGCGACCACCTTGCCCGAAACATCGCCCTCCGTAATCCCGACCTTAGCCAGCCCGAGATGAATTATTGCGTCCAGCGGACCATAGATCGCATCATATTCTTGCGGATCTGCGAGGACCGGGGCATCGAGGATTACGGCAGGCTTCAATCACTTCTGAATGGGACGAATACCTACAAACGGCTGGTGGAGCTTTTTACGCTGGCGGACGAACGGTACAACTCTGGCCTGTTCCACTTTCAACGGGAGAAAGATCGCCACGAAGAGCCGGACTGTTGTTTTCCGAATTAATCCGGTCTAATCTTCCTGATTAAAGCAACCCTTTCACATTCGTCTGGCCTCTTTGAAGCAAAAGAACCGGAGGGATCGCC
>JAYTJE010000061.1:0-39506 GCA_043731355.1 Nitrospirota bacterium | reverse complement strand
GGCGATCCCTCCGGTTCTTTTGCTTCAAAGAGGCCAGACGAATGTGAAAGGGTTGCTTTAATCAGGAAGATTAGACCGGATTAATTCGGAAAACAACACGCCGCCTCTACAACCCGTCAAGATAGTACTGATGTCCGCACCAGCTTGGTAATTAGAGATATCCCATTTCGCAATCTTTGACAAGCGTTCACCAAAAGCTACATTACCGTCAGCATTATTCTTGAGGCATTTTAAATAGGCAGGTAAATGCGCAACATTTACCTGCTCATATTCCGCCCTTGTTGTAAGGAAGAGCAGCCATTTTTCTCTGCTATGTTGCATTTGATACTCACAGAGATTATGCAGTACCTGATGGTTATCCGGATCATTAACACAAGAGATTGCTCCGCAAAGGTCTAAATTAATCACATCAAATGGTCCATGCTCACGTACATACTTAAACCCTTGGGACTTTATGTTTTTAAGAACTGATAAATTATCGGCGATTATAACTGAGTCTGGTTCAATGACAGCGCTTATTTCTGTTCGTGATATACTTACCTCGGTCTGAGAAGTGCGGCGCCTCGCTCCCTCGTCATAACCGAGACACTTTAGTCGAAGCGCCTTTTTCTGACATAACTTTGCCATTACTCGAATGTCCAGCATGTCTTCTCCAGGAAGGGAAAGGTAGCGTAGCGGACGTCCATCGAATCGGAGACTTGGAATAAGTGCCTCTGTCTCTTTGATCCACTGATTAAGACGCATCCACTGCTTCCTTGGCTTGTGCCATGGCTTGAACTCCTTCGCGGGAGCAGGTGAGATATGAGAGACACTTTTTGAAGCAATTCCATCGCTAAGGCCGTTTTCTAATTCGTCAACCATATTCGTGCGCCTTTCATCATCGAGAAAAAACTGCAACAATATCCCTTAATAAACGCTGTTGTTTTTCGTAGGACATTTTAGTAAACACACCATAAGCATCAAGGATTTTTGCCACAGATCTAATTTGAACTTCAAATTTATTGTCCTCTCGTTTCCCATCTTGCGTTTTCTGACGTGTTTTACCGAGGGTTTCAAATACTGCAGACTTTTTAAATGCTAAGATTCCTTTCCTCCTAAGCTTCGATTGCTGCTGTTCATCGTCTGTAAATTCGACACGAGGTAAAGGTGTATCCCTATCAGGAATAAGTGCTCGCAGCGATTTAGTTACTCGCTGATCAAGTTCTTCCAGATCACGATCCACATTCTCTTTCTTTGCGTCTGCTCTATTTTCTTTGGCTATTGATTTATGACGGTTAGCTAGCTGCCGGAATGCGTTATGCACCCAGTGTTTTATATATTGATAATGAGGATGAGAATAATTGAAAGATTCACGATCTATATTCAAAGCAGCGTCCAATCCCTTTGTCACAAATATCTCTGCTGTTACTTGGTCCTTACGTCGTTGCTCCGATACAGGGTAGTTCATAAAGCTGTTGTCGAAGAGAACGCCGTTGGAATCATTGACACGGATCAAGACGCCTGCGTGTTCTTTTGGAATCACAGTGTGATTCCAAAAGAGATAAGCCTCAAACTCTAAATCGCCACCACGCACATCTTCTGGGTAGTCCGATAAATCGGGTGCGTCTTTACCTACAAAAAGGAGTGAGTAAGGTACAGATTCTAAGGTCTTTGGAAGCCCTTTGAATTTTATGGGCCTGAATAGCTGCACACCATCGACAATGACGCGAAATTCGGGGGTGTTCCCTCGCTCTGGGGAACGTAATCGTATCTTCTTGCGGACTGATTCACCTTTTTTCAGTTGCAGATCTTCGGCTTGATCTCTTCTCTTGTTCCCCAGAATAAACATCTTGATATCCGGGTTCTCGTTTAGCTCAAAAGGATGACCGTCAACATAATCAACTGGCGCGGAAAGGCTCAGTATCCAGAGCATCCGTAAATAGTAATCTAAATGGTCATCAATGCTTGGATTGCGATCTACCTGGCCTTGCAGGTCATACATAGCGTTGACAAATTTTCGAAAACGATCCTGCGGTTCATCAGTTGGCAGCCATGGGAGAATAGGTTCCTTATCAATTAAGTTTGGTGGCACATCATGAATGCATCCAATATGAAATGGGGGCGGTGTTAGAGGTACAGCTACATCCTCCATCGCCTCCGTTATCTTTGGATTGCATCCAAGCCACATATCCTTACTAGTGAGGTCGTCCTTTGTCTTTGGTAATAGATTTCTCAGTATTACATCTGTACCATGACCTTCGATGTCTGCTGCAGAAACCTTCCATATTCTCACTGTACCTGTTACGAACTCTTGGTCAGGATCATCTGTGGCATCTTCGGAATATGTGTGGAGCACTACATCTGCAATAGTTCGATGAACATCACCCTTTCTTTTGGTAATAATCTGAAACTCCTTGGTCAACTGGGATACAGAGAATAGTCCTATGCCAATTTTACCAATCAGTTTTCTTCCGCCAGGGCTGCGAAATCTATCATCTTCATTGCATACCCCAATATCGGCTCCATTAGCAGTTCGCTTTGAACTGCCTCCGATGCTGTGGATTAAATATGAAAGTGCATTGGCAGTAAGACCGTTTCCGTTATCATGTACGATGATCTGATTGAATCGGGGAGGATCCGTTTGGATTTCAACCAATGTTGCATCAGCATCATATGCATTCGAAATCAACTCCCGAAGTGCGGAAGATGGCTGACGGTAGATACCGTCTGTGACACGTTTAAGAACCCGCTCGGAGGTTGCAAGAGTGCCCTCAACAACCTTATTGTCAGGTGCCTTATGAATCTTGTCTGCAAATTCATCGATTTTTTTACGTTTGTCCTTGTTCATAACTTTTCTCCAAGCAATGTGAGCATTACACTAAGGGCAGCCTTTCCCATTGGTGCGGGAACCGCATTTGTGACTTGCCCCATCTGATTAGAAAAGGTGCCCATAACACGGAAACTGTCCGGGAAGCCCTGTAAACGCAGTGCCTCTCGCACTGTGATACTTCTTGGTTGTTTGTAGTGCGCGGGCGGAGCACGATGCCCCGAAAGAAGAGTTGCCGCATAAGAGTCAGGATCGAGTTTACGATATGACAACGGTCCACTTCCAGGCTCAATCGCAGCAATTTTCACACGAACTTTTTTCGAATGTCGCATGGCATAGTGGTTTGCGATCGTGCCATTGCTTTTAGCAGGATCATAGTCTAAAGGCCTAACCGGTGGAACTGGCAAATCGCCCAGAATATCTTTGACAGTTTTAGCAGTGCGGTGGAATGCTTCAATTTCGCCTAAAATGCGACTTTTAGCAGTACTAAATGGTAATACGTAGTAAAGCATTCTGCGTCGCTTCTGTGGAACACCAAATTCAAGAGCGTTCAACTCGAAACTATAGATGTGATAACCCGCATTATTTAAAATTGCACGGAAACGGCTGACGAATGGCGAATATTTGTCTTTTTGCAATGCAGGCACATTTTCCACAAGCCCTGCTTCTGCCTTTAAGTGGACAATGGTCTTAGCTACTGAAACTAATATTTCATTTCTCGGATCTTCTACGCGCCGTGGACCAGCCTCTGAAAATCCTTGGCACGGTGGGCCAGAAACGATAACAAGTCCTTGGTTCTTTTTTTGCTTAGATTCTAAAGTCAGGCGATGTTGTTCGATTACACTAAAATCAGCAATGTTTCCCTGAATGGCTTCTGCATCAGGAAAGTTATGCTTGTAGCTGCTAAGTGCATCTTTTGATGTGTCTACACCCGCCCAAACGGATAATCCTGCCTTTCGAGCAGCATAAGATAATCCACCCATTCCGCAGCAAAGATCTATAATACCAAACCTATTCATCAATTTTCCTTTGAACCGAATTGGGGACGTTCATGCTTTTATATTTCCGGCCTGTCGAGGCGCCTTCTTAAATTCTGCAGCGTAGCTAGCGCAAGCGAAGGAGTAAATACTTTTGCCAGCGCGGGGTAAACCGCCTCCATGTCTTCTCTCACGCGCGCCTCATCGTACTCGTTCTTGTCCATCAGTGCCTCGATAAAGCCGATCGAGCAGTCCATGCTCTCGCGCAGTATGGCTTGAAATACAACATCCGGCGGTCTTTGAAATCGCAGCATCGTCGCACCTGACTCATCGTTTCGGCATTTGAATGACGTTTGACTGCTTATTTTCCGATGCTTTCACTTCCTTCGCAAGCGTCAGGAGCCCCGGCGAGATATTCCAGTGCTCCCCGTTGTCGGTTATGACCGTAACTGTTTTTTTGTTATATTTGGTCAACACACCGAAGAGAGCAGGACCTTCGTCCGTCTTGAAGCTCACCCGATCGCCGACCTTGAATTCCAGCATCTTATGGTGCGCACGGGTCTGATTCAGGAAACGCAACCGTTCGACGATCCGGCGGTTTAAATCGATCAGTTCATTCTCGGCAAGCAAGGTAATATCTATCTTCATGGACTACCTCCGAATGGGGGTACAGGCGAGGCGGGACACAACTAAGAATTAGAAGCGATTATAGTACGCGGCTCTGTTTTAATCAAGGTGTTTGAACGAGTTACGCAAAGAGAATGGGGACACAGACGTGAGTGATGCGGGATGAGTCATGCACAGAAAACGACGTCCTTCACTCCTCCCCCGCTTTCTCCGCCGCATCCTCACCGGTGATCTGCCTAATATCCTTCAAACGCTTGCGCCGTTCTGCCCTGCCCACATACCAATCCTCAATAAGCATTTCGATCAGGCCGATCAGCATCTTTGCTTCACCGGGCTCCGTATCCTGGATCTCCGCTCCTTCACTTTCCATCCGGGCGCCGGTCCTGCCGTTCTTCCGGACCGACTCGATGGCCTCCCACGTAAGGGGGTCCACCGTGCCCTTGACCTGGCGGAACTCGTCGCTGAGACTGCCGGGCTGCACCTGCCAGAAATCGCGCAGCATTCCCGAGAGACAGCGCCGGGAGAGCGCGGCAGCGGCCTTGGGGCTCTGCTCGACGGCAAGACAGGCTTCGTGATAGCCTTCCATTATCTGCGAGGGAAGTGCTACAGGAAAGGAGCGGGCGCTCGAAGGCGGCAGCAGGGGCCAGGTCCTGATAAGCTTGCCCGTGTAGGAGCGGTTGCCGACGACCTTCAGATCGTGCAGAGCAACGCTCAGCGAGAGCTTCCGGCAATCGGGGTTGGGGCAGACAACGAACTGGACCACCAGGCGGCGCGGGCCGTCGGCATTCTCGGCAGTAAGGTCGGCGACAGAGGCCTGCCATCCCTCTCCGGTCACGGTCTGTTCCCGGTTGCAAAACCGGCAGTGCCACGGATATTCGCTCATGCGCCCCCCCCCTCGCCCGCTATTCCGCGATCAGCTCCCGAAGCCGCTCTTCTTCCCACTCTTTGGTGATGACCACCTCGCCGATCTTCGTCGGCAGGATGAACTTCACTTTGCCTGCGTCGGCCTTTTTATCGATCTGCATGGTATCCATAAGTTCCTGCACCGTCGGCTTCCGGGTGAGCGAACGCAGGCTCGTCGGCAGGCCATAGGACGCGATGAGTTTCTCAACGCGTTCGGGTACAACCGGGTCGCAGAGCCCGGCTGAATGCGCCAGGCGTGACGCATAGACCATGCCGATGGCAACGGCCTCTCCATGGCGCATGGTGTAGTTCTCGGCCTTCTCGACGGCGTGGCCCACGGTATGGCCGAAGTTCAGGATCGCGCGGAGCCCGCCTTCGCGCTCGTCCCTGCCCACCACTTCCGCCTTGAGTTCGCAGGAGCGCCGGACAACATGCGCCAACGCATCGGCATCGAGCCCGAGGATCCGGTCACGGTTGACGTCCAGATAGTCGAAGAAAGCGCTGTCCCGGATCACGCCGTATTTGATCACCTCAGCCATGCCGGAAAGGAACTCAGGCTTAGGAAGCGACTTGAGCGCGTCGAGGTCCATCAGCACCTTTCGGGGCTGGTGAAAAGCGCCGATCATGTTCTTGCCCATGGGATGGTTCACGCCGGTCTTGCCTCCGACACTGCTGTCCACCATGGCGAGGAGCGTGGTCGGGACCTGGACAAAGGGGATGCCGCGCATATACGTGGCCGCGGCAAATCCGGCAAGGTCGCCGATAACGCCGCCGCCGAGCGCCACGATCGCGGACGTGCGGTCGAAGGCATTGGTAAGGAGGGCCGTGTAGATGGCGTTCGCCCAATCGAGGCTTTTGTACTGCTCACCGTCGGGAATGATGATGGACATGACCATGAAGCCCTGCGTCTTCAGGCTTTCCACCAGGCGTTTTCCGTAGAGCGCCTTGACCGTGGGATTGACGACAACGGCGATCTTCTGACCCAGACCGAGGCCTTTTATCCGCAGGCCCGCCTGGTCAAGGCCCATGCCGATCTCGATGTCGTAGCTTCTTTCTCCCAGGGACACGTTAACAGTATGCATATCTGATTCTCTCTTTGAGCTCGCTGATGATCTGGTCCACGGATTTTTCCGACGTGTCGATGGTGATGTCCGCCTGGCCGTAGAACCGGGCCCGGCTGTCGAGCATTTCTTTGATCCTGGCCAAAGGATCAGGGGTCTGAAGCAGGGGGCGGTGGGTCTCATGCTTGATGCGGCCGAAGATCACCTCGGGCCGGGCCGCAAGACAGACCACGAGGCCCGCTTGTTTAAACGCCTCCCGGTTCATGTCCCAGATCACCGCGCCGCCGCCGGTGGAGATCACCTGGTTCTCGCGTCCCGTGACCTCGCGGACGATCTTCGCCTCGATCTCGCGAAAATACGATTCACCATGTTTTGCGAAAATCGTCGTGATGGTCATGTTCTGATCGGCCTCGATAAGCGTGTCCGTGTCGACAAAGGCATAGCCAAGGTCCTTTGCCAGCCGCGTTCCCACGCTGGTCTTGCCGACGCCCATAAACCCGGTAAGAATGATATTTTTGTACATGGCGGAGTTTACCACAGATGACCTGAAAAAAAACCGGCAGCGACAGAACAGCCCTCGCTCCGACAGAGGAGAACGGGCTAAGAACATTGCAAAATGACCATATCTTTTCTGGTCACTGAAAAAGAACTATTCCCTCAACTGACCTCAAGTAACTGGACCTTCACATCGAATCCAAGTTTATGAAGATAGTCGTAGCAGTCGTCCCATGAAAGGCCAAACTCTCTGACATCGGCCAAACCGATCCTGCTGAGAATGTCACGGACCAATGCCGGGTCTTTTTCATCGAGCTCGGCCTCCTGCATCATGTCTTCCGACCACGAAACCAGCGCAGCCAGGTCGATCTGTCGATTAACATACTGAATAAGTTTGTCGACCAATATTTTTTTTGTAACCACCATGAAATCATCCCTCCTTATACCTGTTTGTGCCCCTTATCAACGGGAAACTTCTCATGCATTTCAATCAACACGTCCTTTTCATCGTATATTTCCTGAAAGAACCCCATCGTTTCCTCCTCCCCGTTGACTTCCTTCACATATCGCGCTTTCCATCCATGTCTCCCCGGCACATAAAGATAATAACGCCGACCACCGTCCGGTAATTTCTCCCATTGCGCAAATTTCTTTTCGTTGATACGCCTCCTGTTTCCACTATCCATATACCGGCATTATAACAAACAGAGCTTCCTAATCAAGCTTTATTTAACCGACGAAAATTGAAGTGCGATCCTATCGGTAAATATAGATTCCAAGGACATGACTGGATGGGGTAAAAGAACAGAGGCGCGGATGTGTTGCCGCGCCCCTGTTGAGTTGAATAGTTGAACTATTGCGTCAGGTTTCGATGTTCTCTACCCGACTTCTTACTTCTAACTTCTATTTTTCACCACTTCCCCGGCATTTCCTCAGCCTCCATCCGGACACTGACCTGCCTCATATAGGAGCAGTAATTCCGCTTCATTTCATCAATGCTGTCGCCGCCGAACTTCTCGATCATTGCCGAGGCGAGCTCAAAAGCAACAACAGCTTCAGCGACCACGCCGGCTGCGGGGACCGCGCAGACATCGGAGCGTTCGATACTTGCCTTAAAGGGCTTTTTGGTAACCATATCCACGGAACGAAGCGGCTTCATGAGCGTCGGGATCGGCTTCATGGCGGCGCGGAGCACGATGGGCTCGCCATTGCTCATGCCGCCCTCGATACCGCCGGCCCGGTTCGTCTTGCGATGAAAGCCTGCCTTCTTGTTCCAGAAGAGCTCGTCATGCACCTGCGAGCCCGGCAGATTCGCCACGCCGAACCCGGCGCCGGCTTCCACTCCTTTTATGGCCTGAATGCTCATGAGCGCACCCGCCAGCTTCGCATCAAGCTTCCGGTCCCAGTGCGTATGGCTGCCGAGCCCGATGGGAGCGCCCGTGACGATCAGTTCTATCACCCCGCCCAGCGTATCGCCGGCATTCCGCGCCTCGTCTATTTTGCGCATCATCCGCTTCTCCGCGTCGGGATCGGCGCAATGCAGTTCCGAAGCCCTGGCACGTTTACGAAGCTCCTGAATCTGCAAGGCCGGGGAAATTTTGGCAAAGACGCCACCAAGGCTCACGACATGACTCGTTACCTCGATACCGAACTCTTCGAGCAGCCGCCTGGCAACGGCGCCCACGGCAACGCGCATGGCGGTCTCCCGCGCGCTCGAACGTTCAAGGATGTTGCGGACATCGGCGGTATTATATTTCAATGCGCCGGCCAGGTCAGCATGGCCGGGCCGCGGCCGGGTAACGGCTTCGGCGGAGTTGAGGAACATGGGGTCAGCGGACATCTTGGCGCGCCAGTTCTCCCAGTCCTTGTTGCGGACCATAAGCCCGATGGGACTTCCGAGTGTTTTGCCCCAGCGCACACCGGTATAGATCTTGACCGTGTCCTTCTCGATCTTCATGCGGCCGCCGCGACCATAGCCGCCCTGTCGCCTGGCCAGTTCCTGGTCTATGTCCGTGACCCTGATCAAAAGACCTGACGGCATCCCCTCAAGGATGCCCATGAGCAATTCGCCGTGGGACTCGCCGGCAGTCAAATATCGCAGCATTTTCCCTCCAAAAACCTTTGAATTCCCTTAAAAACGCGGTCATCATAGCAAATCCCCGCGGGAAGTGCAACGAAAAGTATGTGTTTTTCGGGGTAATTTAAGGGTAATGGAGCGGGTTTTTCGACCTTTCGGCACATCGAGGCCCTATTCCAGCCAACCGATAGAGCAGTTTTAGCGTGAAATCAGGTTGCCCACTATGCTATAGTACCACACGAAAAAGGACGTCTTAGACCGGAGGCCCTGAGAACTCTATGATCGCGCTGCTTTCTTCCGTACAGACCGAAGCTGACCTGCTGCTGGCAACCATGACCGTGACGGGCGCTCTTCAGCTCGGCGCAAAATCGATCATTATGGGGAAGCTCGCGGGCCGCGAGATCAGCCTGTGCGTCGGCGGCATGGGCAAGGTGAATGCGGCCCACGCGGCAACGCTGCTGCTTACCCATGCAAACGCCGAGGCCCTTATCGTCTTCGGCATCGGCGGGGCCTACCTGTCCTCGGGCGCAGTGGTCGGCGACCTGGCGCTTGCACAGGAAGAGGTCGCCGGTGACGAGGGCGTTCTGACACCTGAAGGTTTTAAGGACACTTCCTCCATCGGCATCCCGCTGCTCAAAACGTCCACGTCAATGATCTACCATACGTTCCCTGCTTCCGATACGCTTTTGGAACAGGCGCAGCGGACCCTTTCTTCCCGGCAGAGCGAAACAAACAGCCGCCTTCATACCGGCACGTTCATCACGCTTTCGACCTGCACCGGCACGTCGGCGCGGGCAAAAGAGCTGGAAGCACGGTATCATGGATTGTGCGAAAACATGGAAGGCGCGGCAGCGGCCCAGGTGGCGGCAGCCCATACCGTTCCCTGGCTGGAACTGCGCGGCATCTCGAACCTCGTCACGGACCGCGACGTAAAAACCTGGGACATCCCCCGGGCAGCCGCGGTCGCGCAAAACGCCGTCATCCGGACTCTCGAAGGCTGGAAGCAGTGACCACGCCCCTGACCATAGGCTACTCCCCCTGTCCGAACGACACGTTCATTTTTTATGCGCTTATCCACGGCAAGGTCACGGTGCCGGGCATCACCTTCCGGGAACAGCTCGAGGATGTGGAGACCCTGAACCGCATGGCGCTTGCAAACAGGCTGGATCTCACCAAAATTTCGTACCACGCGCTGGGCCATCTTCGCGAGAATTACGCACTGCTCCGTTCCGGCGGAGCGCTCGGCAGAGGCTGCGGTCCGCTCATCGTTGCCCGGCCCGGGGCAACACTTTCCAGCCTGAAGCAAGGCGCCATCGCCATCCCGGGCAGGCTCACGACCGCGTACCTGCTGCTTCGCCTCTTCGACCCATCGCTCGAAAACGTCGTCGTCATGACCTTCGATCGTATCATGGACGCGGTTTCGAAAGGAGAGGTGGCCGCGGGTCTCATCATCCATGAAAGCCGCTTCACCTATCCGCGCTACAACCTGGAGAAACTGCTCGACCTCGGCGCCTGGTGGGAGCACTATGCCGGTCTGCCGATCCCCCTAGGCGGCATACTCGGCAAGCGCTCTCTCGGCCGCGAGCGCCTGCTCAGGATCGAGGCGGGCATACGCGAGAGCGTGCAATACGCCTACGCGCATCCGGAAGAAGTGATGAACTATTGCGGGAGGCACAGTCAGGAGATGGACCCCGTGGTGATGAAGAGCCACATCGACCTCTATGTGAATGAATTCTCGCTTGAGCTCGGCCAGGAAGGGCTTGCGGCTGTGGGCAGACTCTTTCAAGAGGCGGAAGAACGCGGAATTTTTCCTCCCTCAAATAAATCGCTTCTCGCTTATATATGATATACTGTTGCCAATTTTCATGCCGGACTCGACCTACGAAGAATGAAGAAGGAGGATACTATGGTTGGATGGATTTTACTGGCAGTCGTTGGCGCTTTCTTAATCTGGATCGTCCTGATCTACAACGGGCTCATCAGCCGGCGAAACGATGTCCAAAGCTCCTGGAAACAGATTGATGTGCAGCTCAAAAGGCGGCATGACCTCATCCCGAACCTGGTCGCGACCGTAAAAGGCGTTCTGGAGTTCGAACAGGACACGCTCGAAAAGGTCATCTCGGCCAGGGCAAAGGCCGTGTCCGCGGGCACACCGGGCACGAAAGCCGAGGCCGAGAACATGCTCACCGAGGCGCTCGGAAAACTGTTCGCGGTCATGGAAAACTACCCCGCGCTCAAGGGCAACCAGAACGTGATGCAGCTCCAGGAGGAGCTCACCTCGACCGAGAACCGGATCGCTTTCGCACGCCAGCTCTACAACGATCTTGTCGCGAATTACCGCACGAAGCTGCAGGTCTTCCCAAACAACTTCATTTCCTCCACGTTCAACTTTGCGAGCGAGGAATATTTCGGCGCCGAAGAAGCGGCGCGCACCGCACCGGCGGTGAACTTGAGCCTGAAAGGGAAGTAGGGGAAATGCGGAATGCGAAATGCGAAATGCGGCGCAAAACCGAACCTGAAAGGATAGCAAATACGAGATTTGGATTTTGGATTTATAGTCCGCCTCTACAATCCGAATTCCGCATTCCGCATTCCGCATTTGAAGAACCATGCCCTTAACCTTCATTGACATAGAACGACAAAAGAACTGGCGCATCGGGCTGTTCTTTCTGTTCCTGCTGGCCCTCTATCTCTGCATCACCGCGGCCTTTGCAGCTCCGTTTCTCCCGGTTCTGGGAGCGTCGGCCCTGCGGTTCTGGATTGTTTCCGGTTCGATCGCCCTGGTCGTGGCCGGGCTTCACTTCTGGTTCGCGGCGTACGACACGGCAACCACGGTCATGCGAAGCCTTGATGCGCAGCCGCCGGACCCCCAGGACGACATTCACAAGATGCTGGCAAACGTGGTTCAGGAAGTCCAGGTGGTCACCGGAAACCAGCGAAGGATCCAGGGCTTTGTCATCCCGTCCTTGTCCATGAACGCCCTTGCCGTTGTGGACCTCAAAGGCAACGCCGCCATCGGCATCACCGAGGGGCTGCTTTCCCGGCTGACCCGTCCCCAGCTCGAAACGGTCATCGCGCACGAGGCGCACCACATCCTTTCGGGTGACTGTCTCCAGACCACGGTGGCCTCAAGCCTTTTCGGCGCCTACTCCTCTGCCATGGAAAAGCTCCGCTCCACGACGAACGGCCGGTCCTTTGCCGCTCCCGGGTTCTTCGTCGCCTGGCTGTTGCTGCAGCTCAGCTCTCTGCTGAATATGTTCATTTCACGCGAACGGGAATACCGCGCTGATGCCGCCGCGGTCCGCATGTCCCGGAACCCCATCGCCCTTGCCGAGACCCTGCACCTCCTTTCCCGAAGCTGGCGCGGCGCCGGTTTTATCGGCAGCGGTTTTGAAATGCTCTGCATCGTGAACCCGGTCGCAACAGCCCTGGACGAGTCGGAAGGCTTCTGGCCGGACCTGCTCTCGACCCATCCCCCGCTTAAAAAACGGATTGCCGTCCTGCTTGCCATGGCGCGGGTGAGCATCACGGAACTGGATGCTCGGGCGGACGCCCGAGAGAACTATTCCGGGGGGAAAAGCAATGAACCGGGTTACTATGCCATGAATCCGCAGCAGCAATGGCAGGGTCCGTTCTCACTCGGCGAACTCGGCTCCCTGCCCTGGCTTTCTCCGCTCACCTGGATCACCGGAAACGACAAGCAGAATGCCGAGCGCGCCTGGAAGCAACCGGCCATCAACGACATCTTTTCAGCACGGTTGCTGCAACAGGAAAAAACCGTATCGGATTTTTCCTGCCCCGTGTGCCGACAACCCCTCGTAACCACGACCTATCATGGCGCCGGAGTCTTTCGCTGCGGTTTCTGCGCCGGGACCCTGGTCGTGAACAGCAGTATCCCGAGGATCATTGCCCGCACAGGATCGTCCTGCACGGACCGCGTAACCGCGCTTGCACGGACCGTGGTAAACGAGAACCAGCTCAAGCATACCCAGCGCATGCTCACCGGGAGCAAAGGCGCTATCCCGCTTCTTTCCTGCCCCAAATGCGGCACTGCCATGCTCAGGTGCTTTTACAGCAGCGCCCATCTGATCGAGATCGACCGGTGCCTGCTCTGCGGATACACCTGGTTCGATCAGGACGAGCTTGAGATGCTGCAATGCCTGATCCAGAACCGCATCGTCCCCGAGATCGGATAACCCTTCGCTTTAGCATAACAAACAAAAAAGGACCTTTGACACGGATAACGGCTGATAAAGACCGGATAACGGCGGATACACCACGGAGTGCCTTTCATCTTAAGTTTTATCCGCCCTTATCCGTCGTTAATCCGATTTTTCCGTGTAAAAAGGTTTTTTCAGGATCTTTCCTCATTAACATAATTGCTTACGTATCTCATTCTTGACTCTCCCCTGCACATGGACTATTATCAATCATGATCACAGTAAAACTCTTTGCGATGTTGAAAGAAAAGGCAGGCCGCGATGAACTGCGAATCGCAGCGGGACCGGCCACGATCTCTGAGCTGCTCCTCTTGATCGCGCGCGAGCACCCGGCCCTTTCGGACCTGCTTTCGCAAGGCCGGGTCATAACCGCGCTGAACCAGGAATTAGTGAAGCCCGATGCGCGCATCAAGGACGGCGATGAAGTGGCGCTTATGCCGCCCTTCTCCGGCGGCGACGTCGCGGGACATATACGGATCCAGCACGAGTTGTTCTCGCTTGACGAAGAGGTGGACCGCCTGAAGCGTTCTTCGAACGCCATTGGAGCGATCGTCACGTTTCTCGGCACAACGCGTGACATCTCACGCGGCACAGAAGTATCACAGCTCCAGTTCGAACATTATCCGGGCATGGCGGAGAAGCAGCTTTCGGAGATCAGGGAGCGGGCCATGAGGGAGCAGGGGGCGATCGACGTAACGATCATTCACCGGGTGGGCACGATACCGGTGGGAGAGAACATTGTGCTGATCGCGGCAGCCTCAAGCCATCGCGACGAGGCCTTTAAGGCCTGCCGGTTCTGCATTGACGAGTTAAAACGGATTACGCCCATCTGGAAACGGGAGACCACAAAGGATGGGGAAGTCTGGGTGGAGGAACATCCTTGAAATGCGGAATGCGGAATTCGAAATGGGGAATAAAAAACGGATCAATAGCAAGAAGACTCGCGTAAATTCCGCATTCCGCATTCCGAATTCCGCATTCGGAACTACTTTTTCGCTGCTTTTTTCCCGCTTTTCAAAAACACCACGCAGGTCGTGCAATCGTTCTCCATGCGGCACCGGGTCGTTTCCCAGCAGGGCTTGCCCTTGTCCGTAAATGCCGTGCAGACCACCCGCCGTTCGTCAGGGCATTCCTTGATGTCCCAGCAGGGCGCATAGTCAAGGAGCTTCTTGATTCCTTCGATGCTGATCTTTTTGGTATGGATCAGCTCCCGGATACAGCGAAGCCACTTGATGTCGTTCTCGGTATACAGGCGGTTCCTGCGCTCGCGCGTCGGCAGGATCAGGCCGTGTTTCTCGTAGAGCCGCAAGGTCTGCGCTGTCGTCCCTACCAGCTTCGCCGCCACACCCATGGTGTAGAGCGGCGCATCTTTGTCCTTGAGAATGTCCAGGCTATCCACTACCATAGGCTTTTTATCTTCTCCCAGAATAAAATCGAATATGAGGTCAGGAGCGTCATGCTGTTCGTGATCAGCAGGACCCCCATAAGGACCAGAACAAGACCGCTGACGACCTTGATGGCCTTGAAATGTTTTTTCAGCCTGTTGGAGTGCGTCAGGAACTCGCTGATCGCCAGCGCCGAAAGAATGAAAGGAATGCCCAGGCCCAGCGAATAGAACATGAGCAGCACCATGCCCCGGCCCAGGGTGGCGGCATCCATGGCAAGCGCCAGGACCGATCCCAGGAACGGTCCGGTGCAGGGTGTCCAGCCCGCGCCGAAGATCATCCCGACGAGGACCGTGCCGATGTACCCCGCCGGCCTGGTCTTGAGCCGCAGCTTCGCCTCGCGCTGCAGGAAGGGGATTTTCACCACGTCCATGACAAAAACGCCCATGATGATGATCAGGACGCCGCCGACGATCCTGATGACATCGAGGTACTGAGTGAGGACCTGGCCCATGAGGCTCGCGGTGGCCCCCAGCAGCACGAAGATGATGGAAAAACCGGCCACGAATGCCAGCGAGTGCTGCAGCGTGATCCGCAGATTCTTTTTTTTCGCTTCCTTGCTCACTAATTCGTCGTAGCTGATGCCGGTGATATAGGAAACGTAGGAAGGGATAAGCGGAAGAATGCACGGAGAGGCAAAGGACACCAGACCCATGAGCAGCGAGAACATCAGAGCGTACAGCGTTAATCCCTGAGAAAGGTCCATGCCATCAAACTCCCTTGCGAGCTGCGAAAACGATAAGATAAGTGGTGCATCATACCAAAGCTTAATCTTGCGAGTCAAGGAAAACTTTTATAAACTGTGAGTATATATCTTATAGCGCTACGTTTCGTAACGAGCGAATCCGGCCACGGCGGTATTTTTTTATTGACAGCATCGGCTTACTTTTAGTATCCTTGCATTCCCACAGAATACTCTACGAGGAGGCCTTTGATCAAATGTATATGGACAAGCCGGTACGCCACTTTATGGACAAACTTGCGAGCAAGTCTCCGGAACCGGGTGGAGGCAGTGTTGCTGCGCTCATTGGCGCGCTTGGCGCCGCACTCGTCAGCATGGTGTCGAATCTGACGCTCGGCAAGGAGAAATACAAGGACGTGCAGCCGCAGATCGAAATCTTGCTCGCGGAATCGGAAAAACTGCGAACAGAGATGCAGGACCTGGTCCAGAAGGACACCGAAGCGTACGGCGCGCTGTCCGCCGTGTACAAAATGCCGAAGAACACTGACGAGGAAAAAGCCGCGAGGACAACAGCCATGCAGGCAGCGCTTAAAATAGCCTGTCAGGCGCCTTTCGAGATCGGGCTCAAATCACTGGAGGTCGCGAGGCTCGCGGAGCGGGCTGCCGACATCGGCAACGTTGGAGCGGTAAGCGATGCCGGCGTTGCGGTGCTGCTCGCCCAGGCCTGCGCCCAGAGTTCGGCGCTCAACGTCAAGATCAACGTCAACAGCATCAAGGACGAAGCGTACAATACCAGGACGTGGACGCAGATGCAGGATGTATTGAAACAGGTCGCGGCGCTTGAAAAGAGCGTAATGGAAACGACGTACAAGAAGATGGGATAGTCCCAATTCGGAATTCGGATTGCGGAATGCGGAATTAACATCGAAAACCTTTAACTATAATGGAGTCTGACATGGCGGCTAAACTGTTGACGGGAAAAGAAGTTGCTCAGAAGATGGATCAGGATATCCAGAAGGATGTCTCGGAGCTTAAGGCAAAAGGCGTCAATCCCGCGCTTCGGATCATGATCGTGGGAGAAGCCTCGGATTCGGTTTTCTACGCGAACAGTGCAAAAAAGATGGCTGAAAAGAACGGGATCCTCTGCGAGATCGAACAACTTTCCGGCTCCCTGAGCCAGGACGAGTTCGTGAACATCCTGAAGCAGCGGAACAGCGACAGAAACATTCACGGCATCATCGTGATGCGGCCGTTTCCGAAGCAGATCCGAGAGGACGTGGTAAAACATATTCTTGCGCCGGAAAAAGACATTGACTGCTTCAACCCGGTGAACGCCGGCAAGATCATGGCAGGCGACCTGACCGGCTTCCCGCCGGCAACGCCGCAGGCAGTCATGGAAATGCTCCGTTTTTACGAGATCCCGATGTCGGGCAAAGACGCGGTTGTCATCGGCCGCTCCATGGTCGTGGGCAAGCCCATGTCCATGCTGCTTCTGGGCGAGAACGCCACGGTCACGGTCTGCCATTCGAAGACCAGGGACCTGCCAGGCGTCTGCAAACGGGCGGATATCGTCGTAGCAGCCATCGGCAAAGCAAAGATGATCACTGCGGACTACATCAAGCCCGGCGCCACGGTCATGGACGTTGGCATCAACCCCGAAGGCGACAAGTTCGTGGGCGACGTGAACACCGATGCGGTCAAGGAAGTCGCCGGGGCCATCACTCCCGTGCCGGGCGGCGTCGGCACGGTCACGACCCGGGTGCTGCTGAAGCATGTGGTAAAGGCGGCGAAGCTTCAGAACCCGTAAGACAGTATCCAGGGGTCAGGGTACAGGAAAAGCTGGTCTTGGAGCTCATGCGATGTAATCTATTTCAAAACAAGAAAACCCGGAAGGTTTCCTGCCTTCCGGGTTTTTTACTGTCACGCATCTTATTTTTCATCTTAGCCATGCTTGTGTTTTTTTTCGTGCCGGTTTAGGAAAAAAAGCACTCCCAGTAATACAGCGCTACCCATCCCAAAAAGAAGCGTTAAGCCGTCCATTTTTCAGTCCTCCTTGTGGGCCGCAGGGTCTGCTCCAGCGCAGTGAACGCGTATTTACCAATGTCATATATCGCCTTCGCCAGGTTCTCATACTTTTCATACTTAGATTTATCACAATATCACCTTGAGCACAAGAATAAAAAACCCGGAAGGGGCGGGGTCAAGGCCTCTGGAAAAGCACAGGCCGAAAGCTCATGTGGTAGAATTATCACCGCTACAAACAATAAAACAGCCCCGGAAGAATGTTTCCTTCCGGGGCTGTTCGTATACCTTACAACCCTGCCAAATTCAAACGGCAGGGTATGTTCTTACATTTAGAACTTGAAGCTCAGCACAGACTGGATCGCACGTGCATTGTCCGCATCCTTGGTTGCGCTGATCTTGTACGCATCGCCCGGCATGAAATAGCCGATCACGGTATTGAAGCTCAGGTTGTCATAGAGCTTCCAGTTGATCTTGGCATCGAGTTCCATGCCGAGATCGTTGGTTGCTGCTGCGCCAACAAAAGGCGTGACCTTCTCCGTTGCCTGGAGATACCATAAATCCGCGCCGATCATGAGGTCCTTGGTCGCTTTGACATCAGCGCCCACACTGACTGCCGTGGTGTTGCCGAAGCCGGTGTGTGTGCTTGCAAAGTGCTGTCTGGCTGCGGTCTTTACGAGATACTCATAGATAACCGTGTAGTGAGGATCAGCATCCAGGAGCGCAATATATTCCTTCACGTCCTTGTCGGCCTTCTTGGCGCCGCTGCCGCGCGCTACCGTTGCATTGATCGTGAGCGCATCCATCGGGATAGTGGCCTGCAGAACAACCTGGTTGCCCTTGAACTTATGCTTGGTGAGACCACCATCGGTGGCATCGCCCATCTGCATATCAACTTCGGCATTCAGCTTTGCCGGTCCGATTGCAGCGGTTGCATGTGCTTCGAGGTTCTGTAGGTCGGCATTGACAAAAGGAGCTCCACCAAAGTAGCCGGTGGAACCAGCATAGACAGCGGTCATGAACTTGCCGTCACGATCGCTGACCTTGGTAACGTTTACGCCGGCGGTCAGCGTGTCGCTCAGCTTATAGACATCGAGGAATGCATAGGCGTCAGTGTCATCGGCAAGCTTCGTGTTGTTCTCGGCGACCTTGATGTTCACAAACGCGGCGGTATTGTTGCCCGTAACGTTGGCGAGGACCCAGGCGTCGGAGCCGAACTTCATGGAGCGGAAGAACCAAGCATTGCCAAGCTGCAGGAACTGATGGCCGGCGTTCACGTTCACCGGAAGACCGGGAAGGTTGAAGTTGATCCATGCTTCGCGGAGTTGAAGGAAGGAGTTGGTGTTATTCGCCTGGGTTGCTTCAAATCTGCTCCAGGTATCCCAGTCATTCTCAATGGAGAGCTTGCCCTTGACGTCGCCAGCCTTCGCGTCGATGTTCAAGCGCACCCGCTCCTGAGTGATGTTCTGGTTGTCCGATTTAATATCGTTCAGGTCCATGTTCACGAGGTTCCGCATACGATAATCAATGCTGCCACTCACCCCGATTTCCGTGGCGGCGAACGCCATGGAGCTCATGCACGACAGTGCTACGACTACCAGTACTACCAGAAACTTCTTCATCGTTTATCCTCCTATTTAGGTTTTGTCCCGGCTGGCCGGAACAGTTAGCACATCTCTCTATATATAGTATGGAGCAACGCTACAACTGCTTTCGCTAAAGTACAACGGTATTACGTTCAGCTCACCCCCCTTTCGCGCTGGAGTATGAATCTGGAAGGAACACTCCTGAACAAACAAAAGTTCTCGTTGTGAGTTTTATACCTTTGGTATGAGACAGGCAAACTATACCAAAGTGACTTATTCAAGTCAAGACTTTTCTATCGAATAAAATGTAAAAATAAAGCTTTACATGTGCTGTCTATTGAAACTATGGCGCCGCATCCCGGCGCGGAACGAGCGGGCCTTGGTAAGATACCTAACCCGGACAGGCCGGAGCCAATAAACCTTTTTAACCACGAAGAGCGCGAAGATCACGAGAAATTTGAAAAAGACAAAATCAAAGTATTGATTTTAACTTCGCGCACTTCGTGTTCTTCGTGGTAAACTTCCCTGCCATATTGCAGACGCTCCCGGCCACGTTGCTACAGGAGTTTCTCCTTGCATAATAAAAAGACCCGTGCTATAAACCTGCATGTCAACCAACCCGAACAGTAAAGAACAGTTCGTCAAGGCAGGCCCAGCTTACAGTCGTATGCACGATATAGCCTATCGCACGGGCCTGATCGTACAGGTCCTTGGCGCCGCGGTCCTGGCTGTGCTCTATCCGCTCCAGAACCCTTTCTACACCATCGGGATCATGCTGTTCGAGACAGGCGCGCTGCTGTCCGGCATGTTCCTCCTCGCCGGGAGGTCCGTGGTGAAAAAGTTCATCGTCGGTCCGATCGTCACGGGGCTCGCGCTTCAGGTCGCCGGATTCTACGCGCCGGAGCAGTACGCAGGGCCCATACTCATAGCGGGAGCCGGAATGGTCGGCGCGGGAGCCGCGGCCATGGCGGGAACGGAAGCCTACTATTCCGGCTACCGCGAAGGCTGGCTGCTCATGCTGGTAATCCCCTTCATAGTCCTTGTCAATCTCCTCGGAAAGGAGAACCCGGTGCTGAACGCCACCGGGTTTTCACTCATATTCCTGCTGCTGCTCTCCCTGGCAGGAAAAAAGCTGCGGCAACGAATGAAACAGCCCGCATGATCGCTGGATTATCAAAAAGCCTATAGTCTCGCTTCTTACCTTCTTACCTTCTTACCTTCTCACTTCTTCCTTCTCTCTTTTATCTTTCAAACTCTTCGTTGCCGATACCAGCGGATTGCTGGTGGAAGGCTTTCAACCCGAGCTTCAACAAGCCTTTTTCAATCAGGCGGCAGGCGGCTTCTGATACTTTTGGATCAAACTGTTTACCTGATTCCCGCTCCAGTTCCGCCAGGACCTCTTCGGCGGAGATCATGCCGCGATAGGGGCGCTCCGACAGCATGGCATCCATGGTATCGGAAACACTCAGTATCCGCGCGGCAAGCGTGATCTGTTCACCCGCCAGTCCCCCTGGATATCCTTTGCCATCGTAGCGCTCGTGATGCTGATAGATGGCCTCGATAATGGCCGGTGCAAACCCGATGGGTTCGAGGATCCGGATCCCGTGCGCCGGATGGTCTTTCATAATATCGAATTCTTCCCGGCTCAGGCGGTCCGGTTTGCTGATGATGCGCTCGCTGATGCCGATCTTTCCCACGTCATGCAGGATGGAGGAAATATGCATCTCCTCAAGCTGGGTGGGGCCCATCCCCATATCGCGTCCGATGGCGACGGCATATTTGGCGACATTCGTTGAATGCCACCGGGTATAGGGGTCTTTCGCCTCCACGGCGGCCACCAGCGCCTGGACCGTTCGGAAGTAGTTCTCCCGCAGGCTCTCGTAGAGACCGGCGTTTTCCATGGCCGTGACCACCTGGCTCGACAGGATCAGAAGCACCTGCAGGTCACTGGTGGTAAACGGCGGATCGGCGAATTTGCTCACACTGAGGACGCCGAACTTCTTGTCCCTGCCGATCAGCGGCGCCGACATGGATGAGACCGGCATGTTATCGAGGTTCAGGGCGTCCATGACCTCCGGGTCGGCATGTTTGCCGCGCGATATGATCAGCGGTTTACGGTTTTTGAGCACCAGTCCCGAGATGCCCTCGCCGGTCCTGCGCCGGGCTTTCAGGGCCGTCTCCGTCGGCAAGCCGTGTGAAGCACGGATCACCAGGTTGCCGCTCTTCTCATCGAGCAGCATGAGCGAAACACGCTCTGCCGAGAATTCCTGCACCAGGACCTCGGTGATGATCTTGAACAGATGGGCAAGGTCGATCTCGGTAACGAGCAGTTTGCTGATCTCGAACAGGGGGATCAGCGCCTTGAGCCGGATGTTCTCCTTCTGGAGTCTGCTGCGATTCATCGAACGTTCGACCGTGCCGAGGAGTTCTTCCTGGGTGAACGGTTTCAGCACAAAGCCGTCAACGCCGCTCATCAGTGATTCGATGGCGGTATCGAGGGTGCCATGTCCCGTAATAAAGATGGTGACGATATCGCGGCCCAGCCCCTTGACCTGCTCAAAAAGCTCCATCCCGTCCATCCCGGGCATTTTGATGTCGGTGATGAGAAGATCCGTCATGTTCCGGTTCAATTCCTCGAAGGCAGCCTTGCCGTTCGGCGCTGTTGATACCTGGTAGCCCTCCGCCGAAAGAATATGAAAGCAAAGGTCCCGGATCATTTCCTCATCATCAACCACCAGTATCTTTTCACCGGCCATTATGCCCACTCCCCCATGCCGCTCATCGCAGCGAACATTTTCACTTCTCCTTCCGCCCTAAACATCCTGGACGGGAATGACCACTCTGAATAGGGAGCCCTTGTCCACGGTGCTTTCAACTTCGATCCTGCCGCCATGGTTTTGCACAACCATGTAGCTGATCGACAAACCCAACCCGGTCCCTCCGCCGTCCGGCCTGGCTGAAAAGAACGGGTCGAATATTTTTCCCAAATATTCTTCGGGGATCCCATGGCCCGTATCGGCAAACTCCACGATGACCGATTGACGCCCCGTGCCATCCTGTTCCGACCGGCAGCGGATATCGAGGCTGCCTCCCTTCGGCATGGCAAAACACGCGTTATTGATGAGATTGACAAATACCTGCCGTATCTCATCGACGTCGATCGAGACCTGCGGGAGGCTGTCGTCACAGAACGTGGAAATAGCAACATTGTTTAATTTGGCCTGTCCCTTGATGAGCGGTAACGTATCCTGGATGACCATGTTCATATCAGCCTTCACCATCTGTGGCGGTTTTCGCCGTGAAAAATCCAGCAGGTTCTTCAGGATCTCCCGGGCGCGAAGCGTCTCCCGTTCCACGATCCTCAAGTGTTCTTTTTTGTCGGCCGGGATGTCGTCCGCCTTGAGCAACAGGCCCGTATATCCCAGGACGCCAGTCAGCGGATTGTTCACTTCGTAAGCGATATTCGTTGCCAGCTCACCGATGGCGGCCAGCTTTGCGCTTTGCATGAGCTGGCGCTGAGACACGTGAAGGTTGTGCGTCATGGTGTTGAACGCTTCTCCCAGCTCCCTAAACTCGCTTCCTTGCGCGTCCGTAATCTCAACCCGGTGCTGAAGCTCCCCGCGGGCGATCCGCCTGGTCGCTTCAAGAAGTTGCTGGAGCCTCCGGTCAAGGCCCTTCGTCAGCGTATACGCGATGATAAACGCCAGCGCCAGTCCCAGCAGGAGGGTGACCGAAAGCACCCAGCGTACCTCGCGGATCGCGGCCATGGTTTCCTGGGTCTTTTGCTGGAGCCGGACATTGGCGGTGAAGGCCATGCCCTGGGTCATCGTGATAAGTTCCTGCCCGAGGTCCTGCGCCCGGCGTTCCAGCCCGGCGATGCGAGACAGGTTCGCCGATGCGGTAATAAGACGGCTGATGGCGCTTTTGTAATCGTTCGCCATGTCCCGCATCGAGACCAGCCCCTGGGTAAGCTCCGGAGAATGGTGACAACCGACGCAGGATTCCATCGTCCGGTCCATTTCCTGGACCTGGCTGATAAGCAGATCAATATCGCCGCTGTCCCTGATCCTGCTGCGATAGATATGCGACTGCACTTGCTGAACACGAATGATCAGGTCCTCGCGGAGTATCTCGACCTGATGAAGGAGGACCAGGCGGTCCATCCTGTCGGTCGTTTTCGTGATATACAACACCGCGATGATGCTGCCCGCCAGGAATATGAGCAGCAGCAGACTAAACCCCAGGAGAATTCTTTTTTTCATACCGTTTTCCCTTCCTCCCGGTCTACTGCCTGGGTCATCCCCGCCGGCTTCTCATACAACGGAAGCGTTACCCTGAAAACGGCGCCCTGTCCGACCTGACTTGCGGCATCGATCGTGCCACCGTGGTTCTGGATTATCCGATAGCTGATTGAAAGACCGAGCCCGGTGCCGTCGCCGTTTTCCTTGGTTGAAAAAAATGGCTCGAATATCTTGTTCAAATTTTCCGGAGCAATGCCTACACCGGTATCGCCAAATTCCACCGTAACCCGATAGTCCCGTGCCGTACTGATCCGGACGCGGAACTCACCGCCCGAGGGCATGGCCTGCAAGGCATTATACGCAATGTTTATGAACACCTGTTTAATTTCATCATGGTCCATATTGACCGTGACCGGATCAGCCGGGTACTCCTCCACGACACGGATTGCGGAGGATTCCGCCATACCCTGCACCAGCGCCATGGTTTCCTTGACCGGCATACGCAGATCGGCAGGCTGCATTCGGGAAGGTTTCCGCCGGGAAAAGTCCAGAAGATTTCTGATAATCTTTCTCACGCGCAATGTTTCCTGCTCCATCATGCCAAGCATCCGCCGTGGGGCTTCGCCCAGCTCCGCGGTCTTCAACAGGTAGGTCGTATAGCCCAGAACACTCGTCAGCGGGTTATTGATCTCATGGGCGACGTTCGCGGCAAGCTCGCCGATCGCGGCCATTTTCGAGGAATGGACCAGCTGCTGCTGGGCGCTTTTCAGCTCCAGCATTTTCACGCTAAGGTCCGTATACAGCGAGGCGTTCTGCAACGCCGCCCCGGCCAAGTTG
The DNA here is from genome assembly GCA_043731355.1 of Nitrospirota bacterium. GTDB lineage: Bacteria > Nitrospirota > UBA9217 > UBA9217 > UBA9217 > GWC2-56-14. The sequence goes on along the minus strand of JAYTJE010000061.1, from coordinate 15,527 downwards.
CCAAAAACGGTAAACAGGCGCAGGTCATGTTTATCAAAACTGCCGCCGCCTTTTTTATTGACAACCGTGAGCAGGCCGGTCAAGGTATTCGAGGACCAAAGCGGCGCCATCATAATCGTTTTGATGCCGAGTGTTTTCATGTGCCCGCCGTCAAATCTGAAATCGGACTGCGCATCCGGAATAAGGAGCGGGGTGCCGTAGCAGGCGAGCCAATTGTAGATCCCCCCTGCTTCGAGCGGAATTTGCTGGTCCATGAGAATCTGTTTTTTGCTTCCATGCAAACCAAGATACCGCAGACTAAAATCTTTATTGTTCAATACGGATACCGCCGTTGTGTCGGCCCGGACAAGATCATCGGCGCGCGCGGCTATCTTGGCCACCAGCGTCTCGAGCTCGAGACTCTCCATAAGGTCAAGACCGGCGGTATGAAGGATGAACAGGTCCCTGTTCCAGCTGGACAAACTTGCTTCCCGCTGCTTCAACGTAAGCGCCATCTGGTTGAAGGCCTGGCCGAGCTTGCTGATCTCGTCCTTGCCGGTGACCGGAAACGGCGTTTCCCAGTTTTGCTGGCCCAGCAGGTCAACGGCGTCACTGAGTCCGTGTATCGGTTTCGTGATGCCGATCGTGATAATCTGACTAAAGACCAGTCCCACCAGGAGGATGCCGATGAGCGCAACAGACGCTTTTTTTGCCAAGCCGGTAAATTTTTCCGCATATCGCTGGCTTGACAGGCCGACTCGGACAAAACCGGACCGCTCTTGTCCCTCCATCACCGGAACGGTCAGATCGTAGACACCGGCGTGATTGAATAAAAAAACGGGGGCAATCGATTTTTTCATCTCGGGGCTGAGCGTAACGTCGTCGATCATCATTTTATTGCCCGCAGGCAAGGTGTAAAAATATGAATCGCTGTTAAAGAATGCCGCCGTGGCACTGGTGCCGATGATGAGCGTCCCATCACTCCGATATATCATGACGTAGAGGAGATCGCTGCCGGCGTGACCTTCATCCTCTGGCAGAAAGAGCGGGGTTATTTTTTTGTAGATATCGTGACGATTTTCGGTGAGGATATCATCCATCGTCAGCGAGGAGAGTTGTCGAGCGACATACAGGGCGCGGCCGCGGATCTCCTCATCAACCATCGCCGTCCCTTCCCGATAAAAAAACAGGCCCATGAGGAATGAGACAAGCAACAGCGCTGTCGCGATGAAGAAAGAGACCCTGCATCCAATTCCTCCCCACCACCGTGAGACGAACTGGCCCATGCGCGTAAAAAAATCCGGACGTTTTTTATTATGGTCAGCCATATAAGTTGAAGTTACGATTGATGATTTTACCATAATTTTCATTGCAAACGCCATAAAAAAAGGCAAGGGATCAATCCCTTGCCTTCATACCATCGTACCATTATAGTTCGCTGCGCATCAACAGCGAGTATTCCGCGTCATGTCGTTAGGCCTTTTCCGCTCCCTTGGCCGCGGGTGTGTCCCGCTTTTGTCGTTCTATGAGCTCAATTACAGCCATAGGAGCCGCATCACCAGGCCGGTTGCGGGTCAGGGTAATTCTGGTATATCCCCCGTTCCTGGTCGCAAAACGCGGGGCAATATTGGTGAAAAGGCCGCTTACCACTGTTTCATCATGAATAAAGCTGAGCGCCTGTCGTCTTGCGTGAAGATCACCCCGTTTACCCAGGGTAATCATTTTTTCAGCCAGCGGGCGAAGCTCCTTGGCCTTGGCCACGGTCGTTTCGATCTTTTCGTTCTTCAGCAGCGCCGTCACGAGCATCCGGAGCAATGCTTTCCGGTGCGAACTATCTCTCCCAAACTGCCTGCCTGTACATGCATGTCTCATTGCGATATCCTTATTTCCAGTAGTGGATTTATTAACTCTCGCTCGGTTTTTCCGCCAGCAGGCGCCGTGCCTCTGTTACGATCTTATCGTCAACCTTGAGGCCCAGACCCAAGCCCATATCCGCGAGAATTTCCTTGATCTCGTTCAATGATTTCCTGCCGAAGTTTTTGGTCTTCAGCATCTCGCTTTCCGTCTTCTGGACCATTTCCGCGATGGTCTCAATACCGGCATTCTTGAGGCAGTTGGCGGCGCGGACCGAAAGTTCAAGTTCATTCACGCTGCGCAACAGGTTCTCGTTAAAGGAGGGGACTTTTTTGATCTCCTCTTCCGTAACAGGCGCATCTTCCTCTTCTTCGGGAAGATGGATGAATATGGACAGATGGTCCTTCAACAGCTTTGAGGCATGGGCTACGGCATCATCAGGACGGATGCTTCCATCGGTCCACACCTCAAGCACCAGCTTATCGTAATCGGTCTCCTGCCCAACGCGCGCATTTTCAACCTTGAAATTGACTTTTCTAATCGGTGAAAAGATAGCGTCGATCGGAATGAGACCAATGGCTTGACCCGGCTCTTTATTCTTGTCAGAGGAGACATAGCCCCTGCCGCGCCGGGCTCGCATTTCAACTTCGATCTTTCCGTTTTTATCGATCGTGGCAAGATGAAGTTCAGGGTTCAGAATCTCAACCTCTGCATCCGCCACGATATCCTTGGCGGTAACTTCGCCGGGGCCCTTGGCTTTCAGCGCAAGCGTCTTCGGCTTATCCGTGTGCAACTTCAACCGCACTTCCTTGAGGTTGAGGATCAGATCGGTCGTATCCTCCACGACCCCGGGAATGCTGGAAAACTCATGCTGCACACCGCTGATCTTCAGGGAGGTGATTGCAGACCCCTCCAGAGACGACAAAAGCACTCTGCGAAGCGAATTGCCCAGCGTTGTTCCAAAACCACGTTCCAGCGGTTCGGCGGTAAATTTACCATAGGTATCAGTGATCTTTTTGGGATCATACTGAAGTTTTTTAGGCATCTGGAAATCTTTTGCTTTCTTAAGCATGCTTCCTCCATAACGGAGTGAAAAAACTTTCATGAGGACTACAGAGGTCCGTATAGACATCCGGAGTAAACCGGGCCGCCCCTGAGCCTTACCCTATTTAACGAACCAGTGCTATTACTTTGAGTAGAGCTCGACGACAAGCTGTTCCTTGACCGTCGGGAGCGTACACTCATCGCGGGCCGGCAACGTCAGGACCTTGCCCCTGAACGCGGCCTTATCTATCTCAAGCCACGCGGGAAATCCGCGTTTTTCAATTGCCGCAAGGGTTTGCGTAATCTGTTCGATCCCTTTGCTTTTTTCACGCAATTCCACTACATCACCCGCCTTCAGCAGGTACGAGGGGATGTTGACCTTTTTACCGTTCACCAGCATGTGCCCGTGCCGTACCAACTGGCGGGCCTCTTTTTTAGCGCCGGCAAAACCCATGCGCTGAACTACGTTATCGAGCCTTCTTTCGAGGAGCTGCAACAGGTTATCGCCCGTGATGCCTTTCATCCGCTCGGCTTTTTCGAAATAACCACGGAACTGTCCCTCGAGAACGCCGTAGACCCGCTTAATCTTCTGTTTTTCCCTGAGCTGCAGGCTATACTCAGAATGCTTTATACGCGCCTGACCATGCTGTCCGGGGGGATAGCTTCTCCGCGTGATACCGCATTTATCTGTATAACAACGCTCAGCCTTCAGAAAGAGCTTCGTACCTTCCCGTCTGCAGAGTTTACAAACTGATCCAATATAGCGCGCCACGTGATTCCTCCTGTGTTAAACCCGTCTTCTTTTCGGCGGTCTGCATCCATTATGCGGTATGGGCGTCACATCTTTGATTGCGACAATCTCCAGACCTGCCGCCTGAATCGACCTGATCGCCGATTCCCGACCGGTACCCGGACCCTTTACATAGACCTCAACCTGCCGCATGCCGTGCTCCATTGCTTTCTTGGCGGCGGTTTCCGCTGCGAGCTGAGATGCAAATGGAGTGCTCTTCCTCGATCCTTTGAAACCTTTATTCCCGGCACTGGACCATGAAAGCACATTACCTACAGTATCCGTGATGGTCACGATCGTATTGTTAAACGATGCATGGATGTGGGCCACACCCATGGATACATTTTTTCGTTCTTTGCCCTTCTTGGCCATCTATCCTCCTCAAGGCGCATCGCACTTGATGCAAAAAAGCACCAATCGCCGAAACGCACGTTCTGTTCTACTTTTTAGCTAACGACTTCTTCTTGCCTGACATCGCTGACCGTTTGGGCCCCTTCCGGGTCCTTGCATTGGTCTTCGTTCTCTGCCCTCGTGCCGGCAGGCCTTTGCGGTGTCTGAGCCCTCGATAGCTGCCAATATCCATCAACCGCTTGATATTCATCGTCACATCTCTACGGAGATCTCCCTCCACGACATAATCACGGTCGAGAATGGTGCGGATCTTCAGAACATCAGACTCGGCAAGATCGCCGCTCTTCATGGCCGGATCAATCCCCGCTTCAATCAGAATCTTTTTCGCCGAGGTCTTTCCTATTCCAAAAATATAGGTCAGGGCAATTTCTATCTTTTTTTCCTTCGGTAGATCCACTCCGGCAATTCGTGCCACATTTCCTCCTCAATCGCGATGCTATCCGTATTGCACGGTCATCGTGATCCGCGTAACTCGGCCATCCTATCCCTGCCGCTGTTTATGCCGTGCATTTTCACATATCACGCGCACAATTCCCTTGCGGCGGATAACCTTGCATTTGGTGCATATCTTTCGTACAGAAGAACGAACTTTCATAAGTACCTGCTTCCACCTTACTCGTTATAGTTATTTACGAAACCCGTTTCCGGGAAGTTACTTGAAGCGATAGGTTATCCTGCCCCGGGTGAGGTCATAGGGAGTTAGTTCCACGGTGACCTTGTCGCCCGGCAGTATCTTAATAAAATGCATCCGCATCTTTCCTGATATATGCGCAAGAATCTTATGGCCATTTTCCATTTCGACACGAAACATGGCGTTCGGCAGTGTTTCTAAAACGGTCCCCTGGACTTCTATTGAATCTTCTTTCGCCATAATCTCTCGGTATTCCGCATCGAACCCTTCGATGACATTCGCTCTTTTACCTGGTGAGTATCAGCGGTCCATCGGCCATGACTGCAATGGTATGCTCGAAATGCGCTGATAGCGATCCATCCGCTGTTACCGCTGTCCAGCCGTCCTCCTTGACCTTGGTGAGGCAGCCGCCGGCATTAACCATGGGTTCTATCGCCAGAACCATTCCGGGTTTTAGCCTTGGACCGCCGCCTCGCTTGCCAAAATTAGGGATCTGCGGGTCCTCATGCAGATTTCTTCCGATGCCGTGCCCGACAAACTCCCTTACGACCGAGAAACCGTTTGCCTCAACATGCGCCTGGACGGCCGCGGAAATATCGTACAACCGATTCCCGGGTTTTGCTTCCGCAATGCCCTTTAACAACGATTCTTCCGTAACCTTAATCAGGCGCTCGGCCTCTTTTGTAATTGACCCTACCGGGACCGTTATTGCGGCATCACCATAGAAGCCATCAACGATCGCTCCGACGTCAATGCTGAGTATATCTCCCTGCTTCAGCACGACACTTCTTGAGGGAATGCCGTGTACTACCTGTTCATTGACCGAAGTACAGAGGCAACACGGAAAACCGCGGTAACCCTTGAAGGCCGGCTGTGCTCCGGCATCTTTGATAAACTGTTCCGCGAAATCATCCAGCTCTTTAGTTGTTATGCCTGCCTGTACTTTTGTGCGAATTGCTTCCAGCACCTTCGCTACGACGAGACAGGCTTCATGAATCTTATTTATTTCCTGAAGAGACTTGAGAATCACCATGGGTACAATATATCCTCAACGTCTCCCTTTAACTGAAACACCTTTTAGAAATCCTCCATAGTGCCGTTGAATAAGGTGGGACTCTATCTGGGACACCGTATCCAGGGCGACACCGATGACGATCAGCAACGATGTCCCTCCGAAATAAAAGGGAACATTAAAGGCCTTGTAGAAAATGTCCGGCAATACGCATACCGCGGAGAGGTATATTGCTCCGCCCAGGGTAATCCTCGTCAAAACGCGGTACAGATAATCAGAAGTCTTTTTCCCCGGACGGATACCCGGAATGAAGCCGCCGTATTTTTTCAGGTTCTCGGCAATGTCAACGGGATTAAATACGATCGCTGTGTAAAAAAACGCGAAAAACACGATCATCACAACATACACCGTTGTATACAAAAAATGTCCCGGTGAAAGCTGGCCGGCAATTGTCTTGATCCAGCTAACGTCGGTAAAGCTCGCGATCGTTGCCGGGAACATCAGGATGGAAGAGGCAAATATTGGCGGGATAACGCCGGCGGAATTGACCTTGAGCGGCAAATGCGTACTCTGCCCTTTGTAGATCTTTCGACCCACCATGCGCTGCGCATACTGCACCGCAATTTTTCTCTGGCCCCGCTCCATGACGATGATGGCCGCAATAACCGAAACAATGATGACCAAAATAACCGCAAGCAGAAAGTAGGGGATCTCACCGGCAGTCACCAGGCCAATCGTATTAATGACCGCTCTCGGGAAACCCGCGACAATACCGGCGAAAATGATGAGTGATATTCCGTTGCCGATTCCCCGCTCGGTTATCTGCTCTCCCAGCCACATGATAAACGTGGTTCCCGCGGTGAGCGTGAGCATGGTAAGGATGCGGAAGGACCACCCCGTAGACTCTACAAACGCGCCGCCGCCCATTTTTTCAATTCCTACTGCCATCCAGAAGGACTGGAATGCGGCAATAACAACCGTTCCATAGCGGGTATACTCGGTGATCTTTTTCCGGCCCGATTCGCCTTCTTTTGCAAGCGCCTGCAACCGGGGAATGACCACCGTCAGCAATTGCAGCACAATCGACGCGGTAATGTACGGCATGATCCCGAGCGCAAAAATGGTCACCCGCGAGAGCGCCCCGCCGGAGAACATATCGAAAAAGCCCATTAAACCGCCAGCGGCCTGGTGCAGATATTGACTCAGCGCATCGCCCCGTACTCCAGGGGTCGGGATATACGCGCCGATCCTGTATACCGCGAGCATAAGAAGCGTAAAGAGGACGCGTTTTCTGAGTTCAGGAATGTTAAATATGTTCTTAATGCCGGTGAACAAGGGTTATATTACCTCGGCCTTCCCGCCGGCGGCTTCGATTTTTTCTATCGCTGTTTTGCTGAATTTATGGGCGCGAATCGTTACGCCCTTTTTCAGCTCGCCCATGCCCAGCACTTTGACCTCGGCCTTTAAGTTCTTTATAAGGCCATTCTGAAACAACGTCTCCGGGGTTATCGTTCCACCGGCGCTCGACGCATCCAGATCGGTCAGGTTAACTACTGCATACTCTTTCCGGAATATATTGGTAAAACCACGCTTCGGGATGCGGCGTTGAAGCGGCATCTGGCCGCCTTCAAACCCTGCCGGCTTTACACCGCCGGAACGGGCTTTCTGTCCCTTGTGCCCCTTGGTTGAGGTCTTGCCGTGTCCTGAACCGAAACCCCTGCCAACCCGCTTTTGGTTCTTTTTTGCCCCTGGCTGCGGCTTAAGATCTTCTAATCGCATAGTATGTAATCCTATATCTGCAGTAACCTGATTTTTAAAAACTAGCTTATAACATCCTCAACGCGTATCAGATGGACAACCTTGTTTATCATCCCTCTGATTTCTGGAGTATCAAGCCTCACAACAGACCCGTTGAGCTTTCTCAGCCCCAGTCCAGCCAGAACGACCTTGTGCTTACCCGGCCGGGCAATGCTGCTCCGCACCAGGGTGATTTTTATTTTCTTGGCTTCTTCCTTCGGCATCTTAGGCGAGCTCCTCCACGGATTTACCCCGAAGAGCGGCAACCTGCGCCGCGCTTCTGAGCCTGATCAATCCGTTAATTGTAGCACTGACCACGTTGTGCGGGTTGCTGGAACCAAGCGATTTGCACAGCACGTTCCGCACACCAACGACTTCAAGCACTGACCGGCTTGCGCCGCCCGCGATCAACCCGGTGCCCTCGGAAGCCGGCTTCAGCAATACTTTCCCCGCTCCAAAATGACCAAGCACTTCGTGAGGTATCGTGCCGCCCTTGAGTGAAACGAGGACCATATTCTTTTTGGCCCGCTCAGCGGCTTTTTTGATGGCCACCGGCGCCTCAGCCGCTTTCCCTTTTCCAACGCCGATCTTGCCGTTTCCATCGCCAACGACCACCAGTGCGCTGAAATTAAACCGCTTGCCGCCCTTGACAACTTTAGCTACCCTGTTCAGGTAGACCAGTTTATCTTTCAGGCCATCGCTGTCTTCCGCCTCTTTATTGTATCGCTCCGCCAAAGCTGCCTCCACAATGCTGATCGTTCACTAAAAGTTTAATCCCTGTTCCCGCGCAGCGTCCGCCAAGGCCTTGATGCATCCATGGTATTGATATCCGCCACGGTCAAAAACAACATCTTTAATATTCTTGCTCAACGCGCGCTGCGCAATGCTGGCGCCGACCTTCTTCGCGGCTGCAACGTTTCCGCAGTGCTGCGAACCAGTCTGGAGCTCTTTCTCGGCAGACGACGCCGCAGCAACGGTTTTGCCGTCCGAATCGTCGATGAGTTGCACATATATATGACTGAGGCTCTTATAGACGCTCAGCCGGGGCCTTGCCGTAGTGCCGGTCACGCGTTTGCGGACCCGTTCATGTCTTCTCTGCCTGGCTTCTAATTTGCTCTTTGCCACGTTCACTCTCCATCATGCTGATTGCGACGCCTCACTCATGTGACGCCGTCCGCAACCAAAAATCGACTTACTACTTTCCGCCCTTGCCAGCTTTGCCTTCTTTGCGCTTAATAACTTCGTTGCTGTATTTAATGCCCTTGCCTTTGTACGGCTCCGGCTTTTTCAGGCTTCGCACATTTGCCGCGATCTGCCCGACCAGCTGCCGGTCCACACCCTTAAGCGTGATCTGCGTTTGTTTTGCGTCAACGGTCGCATTAATACCCTTCGGCAGCGCGTACACGATAGGATGAGAAAAACCGAGGGTCAGCATCAGGTTAGAGCCATGCACTGCTGCTTTAAATCCCACACCGGTTATCTCGAGCGTTTTTTCGAAACCCTTGCTGACCCCCACAACCATGTTGGCAATCAGATTTCTGGTCAGGCCATGCAGTTCCCGATATAGTTTCTGGTCCGATGGACGCGCCACGGTAAGCGTGTTATTCTCATTTTTGATCGTCAGTTTCGGATTTACATCCTGGCTAATAACACCCAGGGGGCCTTTGACGGTAACCTTGCCGGGCTCCAGTTTTGCTTCAACCCCTGCTGGCATCTTTATTGGTTTTTTACCAACCCTCGACATAACAACTCCTCAAATTTCTGAATAGAACGGATTCACGTAACCGGGACACTACCAAACGTGACAGAGAACCTCACCGCCGACGTTGTCTTTCTGTGCCTGCTTGCCAGTCTGAATGCCCTTCGGCGTAGACAGTATTGCAATTCCAAGCCCGCGTAAAACCCGGGGGATGGCCTTACTATTGGCATAGACGCGGCACCCTGGCTTGCTGATCCGCTTAATTCCCGTAATAACCGGCAATTCCTCGTCCGAATACTTAAGATAAACACGGATAAGCCCTTGCCGACGGTCCTTGACCAGTTTCAGATTTTTAATATAGCCTTCATCCTTAAGAATTTTTGCAACTTCCATCTTAAGTTTTGATGACGGTACATCAACTTTCTCGTGTTTCGCTTTACTTGCGTTGCGGATTCGCGTCAGCATATCCGCGATAGGATCGGTCATCATCGGTTCAAACCCCTTCTGCTTACCAACTCGCCTTAATCACGCCCGGGATTTCACCCTTGAGCGCACCGTTTCTGAAACAAATGCGGCACATATCAAACTTCCGCAGATACCCTCTCGGTCTCCCACACAGAGGACAGCGCGTATATGCCTGCACTTTAAATTTCGGCGGTCTGCTTGCCTTCGCTATCAAGGACTTCTTTGCCATGTTTCCTCCCCGAGAACCTTGCTTAAAACCTATTTCCTGAACGGCATGCCGAAGTGGCGGAGCAACGCCCTACCCTCTTCATCCGTAATAGCCGTCGTAACAAAAACAATATCCATGCCATGGACCGATTCAACTTTATCATATTCTATTTCCGGGAAAATAATCTGTTCCTTGATACCAAGGGTATAATTTCCCCGGCCATCAAAGGACTTCGTCGGAATACCCTTAAAATCACGGATGCGGGGCAATGCCGCGCTGATAAAACGGTCCAGGAACTCGAACATGTGTTCGCGGCGCAGCGTAACGCAGCACCCGATCGGCATACCTTCTCTCAGCTTAAAGGCCGCGATCGACTTTTTTGCCTTCGTAATAACGGGACGCTGGCCGGTAATTCTGCCCAGTTCATCGACTGCGAAATCGAGGGCCTTTGCATTCGCTATCGCTTCTCCCAAACCGACATTGAGTACTATTTTCACCAATTTCGGCGTCTGCATGGGGTTTTTGTAGCTGAATTCCTTCATCATCGCAGGAACAACAGTTTCCCTGTACAGTTTCTGCATTCTCGGCGGCTCGGACTTAACGGCAGGAGCCTTGACAGCGCCTGCCTCAGTGGTAGCGGCCGGCTTTGGGGCCTTTTTAGGTTCCTTCGCCGAGACCTTGGGCTTTCCCTCAGTTTTTGCGGCCTTGGGCGCCGCCTTCGGTCCGGTTCCCTTTGCTTCCTTGTTTTTATCTTTTTTATCAGCCATTGATCGCTTTCCTATTTAGCCTGTATGCCCCATCAACCAATTACTTCGGGGCGCTTTGGCTTCTGCTAGCTCAGAGTTTCGTTGCAGTTCTTGCAAACGCGGAGACGCGTTCCATCTTCCTGCGTCTTCCGAACGGCGGCTGTCGGCTTATCGCACTTCGCGCAGATCAGCTTTACGTTCGACACGGAGATGGGGCCTTCCTTCTCCACAATTCCACCCTGCCTCAGTTGCTGGGTAGGCCGGGTATGCCGCTTGATCATATTAAGCTTTTCTATCAAGAGCCGGTTTTCCGCGGGGTATACGGCTATAACTCTTCCTTTTTTACCCTTCTCCTTGCCGGAGATTACCAACACATTATCATTTTTCTTTATTTGCATTTTATTGCGTCCTGGTTTCCTATCGAAGCGTTATTGGTCAGCGTCTCTCTATTACAGCACTTCCGGCGCCAATGAAATGATCTTCATGAAATTCTTTTTTCTCAGTTCGCGGGCAACAGGTCCGAAAATACGGGTGCCAATCGGTTCATTACTTGCGTTGATCAGCACCGCCGCATTCCGATCAAACTTTATATAGGAACCATCCGCCCGCCGCACTTCCTTCGTTGTCCGCACAACAACGGCCTTTGCCACTGTTCCTTTTTTTGCCTGCCCTTCAGGAATGGCCATCTTGATGGCCACGACAATGATATCGCCCAGTGACGCATAACGCTTGCGGGTTCCACCAAGGACTTTGATGCACATTACTTTCTTTGCGCCGGAATTATCGGCGACGTCTAATACAGTCTGTTGCTGAATCATCTCTTATCCCCTAGCACAGGCAGTCGAATTACGGCTAATTACTGGGCCCTTTCCACAATCTCAAGCACCGCCCAGCGCTTTTCCTTTGATAGCGGCCTGGTTTCTATAAACCGCACCACATCGCCGACCTTACACTCATTCTTTTCATCATGAGCTTTAAACTTGGTAGTCCGGCTCATCGTTTTCGTGTACTTCGTGTGGGCTACACGCCTCGACACCGCCAGGACCACGGTCTTATCCATTTTATCGCTGACCACACGACCAACATACACTTTTCTTTTTTTAGACTCGCCCATGTTTTTCCTTTAAGACCGTTTTTGCTCTTGCAATATCCTTGCGGAGTATCCGCAAGCGCATCGGATTTTCTATCTGGCCCATTGCCTGTTGGAACCGCAGATTGAATATCTCTTTTTTCATGTCCGTGGTCTTGGTCTCCAGCTCTTCACTGGATAAATCTTTCATATCACGCAGACTGGATTTCATATTGCCGCCTCCCGAGAAACAAACTTGGTGGCGATCGGCAACTTGTACGCTGCAAGCCTGAAGGCCTCTCGCGCTACCGACTCATCGACACCGCCCATTTCGTAAAGCACCCGGCCGGGCTTCACCACCGCTACCCAGTATTCAGGAGCGCCCTTCCCCTTGCCCATACGAGTCTCCGCCGGTTTCTTCGTAATAGGTTTGTCCGGAAATATCCGTATCCATATTTTGCCTCCCCGCTTAACATAGCGGGTCATGGCAATACGGGCGGCTTCTATTTGCCTACTGGTAATCCAGCCCGGCTCAAGGACCTTCAGGCCGAACTCTCCGTAGCTGACTTCCGCTCCCCGGTAGGCAGTTCCGGTCATCCTGCCCTTCATCATTTTTCTATGTTTTACTCTTTTCGGCGCTAGCATAATCGGGTTCCTTTACGACTGTCATAGTAGTGCGGATACGTCAACGTGTTATGCGGTTGCCTTCGACGGCTGCAGCACATCACCCTTATAAATCCAGACCTTCACTCCGATTTGTCCCATCGTCGTTTTCGCTTCAAAAAAACCGTACTGAATGTCGGCCCGTAGCGTATGGAGCGGGACCCTTCCCTCACGGTACCATTCGGTCCTGGCTATTTCACCGCCCGCCAATCTCCCGGCGCACATGATCTTGATGCCCTGGGCGCCCAGGCGGAGAGCTGACGTGACGGACTTTTTCATTGCCCGGCGAAACGCAATGCGCCTCTCCAGCTGAAGAGCAATATTCTCAGCCACGAGCTGGGCATCCAGTTCCGGCCGCCTGATCTCCTGAATATTGATAAACATCTGCTTGCCCGTCATGCTTTCGAGGTCTTTTTTCAGTTTGTCGACCTCGGCGCCTTTTTTCCCGATGATAATACCGGGCCGTGCTGTATGGATATTAATCTTGGCTTTCTGGCCGGCCCGTTCAATCTCGATTTTGGAAACACCGGCATGCATCAGGCGTTCCTTTACGATCTTGCGGATTTTAATATCCTCATGCAGGAGCGCTGCATAATTCTTTTGTGAGAACCAGCGGGAATCCCATGTCTTGATGACCCCGAGCCGGAAACCGATCGGATGTACCTTCTGTCCCATTATGCCTCCACCGTGAACACTATGCTGAGAGCACCAGCGTGATATGGCTGGTCCTTTTTTTGATCTGGTTCGCCCTGCCCATTGCGCGCGCCCGTATCCTCTTCATCGTGGCGCCCTGGTTAACGAACGCTTTGGTAACCACAAGAGAATCCAGATCGCCTACCTTCTTCTGCTCGGCATTTGCTACCGCTGAATCGAGCAGTTTTTTAACAATGCGGGCGGCATGCAGCGGAGTAAAGGTAAGGATATTTATCGCGTCACCCACCATTTTGCCGCGGATAAGATCAATGACCTGCCTCGCTTTACGCGGAGTAATTCGTATATGCCTGGCTGTTGCGCTTGCTTCCATCTTCGTGTCCTCGCTCTATTTCAAAAAACTGCCCTACTTGGGTGCGCTTGTCTTTTCCGCGGTCTTTGCCTTTGACCCACCATGCGCCTTGAAGGTCCGGGTCGGAGAGAACTCGCCCAGTTTATGTCCCACCATATTCTCGGTGACATAGACGGGAATGAATTTTCTGCCGTTGTGGACCGCCATTGTGTGTCCGATGAAATCCGGTGTAATGGTAGACCGCCTGGACCATGTTTTTACGATCTTTTTATCACCCGCTGTGTTCATGGTCTCAACCTTCTTCATGAGGCTCATGTCCACAAAAGGACCTTTTTTAATTGATCTGGGCACCGTATCCTCCGCTGCAACGTAGCACGAGATCGCGGATTCCCGCTATCTGTTCTTCGTTCTTCTCTTAAGAATTAACTGATTCGTTGTCTTGTTCTTCCTTGTTTTCACGCCATCCGGAAGACCCCACGGTGAACATCCTGGCCTGCCACCCGAGGATTTTCCCTCGCCGCCGCCAAGGGGATGATCAACCGGATTCATGACCACACCGCGCACTCTCGGTCGCATACCCATCCAGCGTGAACGACCGGCCTTGCCGATGCTTATATTCTCATGGTCAAGATTTCCAACCTGACCAATGGTGGCCATGCATTCCGACCGCACGGTGCGGATCTCTCCGGAATTAAGCCGCAGAGTTGCAAGTTCACCTTCCCTTGCAAGCAACTGCACTGAAGCGCCCGCACTCCTTGCCAACTGGCCACCGGCGCCCTTTTTGAGCTCCACATTGTGGACCACAGTACCAACGGGTATCGATGTAATGGGAAGCGCATTGCCCGGCTTGATATCAGCATCAGGCCCTGAAACCACGCGATCGCCGACATTCAGCCCAACCGGCGCGAGGATATACCGTTTCTCACCATCCGCATAGTGCAGCAAGGCGATACGCGCAGTACGATTCGGATCATACTCAATATGCGCCACAACTGCGGGCACACCGAGCTTTTCACGCCTGAAATCGACAATCCTGTATTTCTTCTTGTGCCAGCCGGCACGATAGCGGACGGTGATCTTGCCGCGATTGTTTCTGCCGCCGCTCTGGCTGAGCTTTACAACCAGCGATTTTTCCGGTCTGCTCCGTGTTACTTCCTCGAATGTCGATGAAGTCTGGAATCTTCTGCCCGGGGATGTTGGATTATAGGTCTTTACCGGCATTTACGCACCCTCAAATATATCGATCTTTTCACCTGGTTTCAGCGTGACGTACGCCTTTTTCCAGTCTGATCTGCGGCCAAGCCGCTGCCCCATACGCTTCTTCTTGCCCGCGGTTTTTACCGTGGTAACATCCATAACTTTTACTTTGAATATACCCTCGATTGCCTTCCGCACCTGCAGTTTGTTGGCGTCAGTCCTTACTTCGAAGGTCAGGACATTGTTTTTTTCCTTCAGCCGAGTGCCCTTTTCCGTGATGCGGGGCGCCTTAACGATATCATAGAGATCCATGGTCATTTTCCGTACGCCTCCTGCATGGCGCTCAAAGCATCCTGCGTCATAATGAGGTACCTGTATTTCAGCAAATCATACACATTAATATTTTCCATCCTGAGCACCTTGACCGAGGGGATGTTGCGCGAAGCCAGCGTCAGGTTCTTATTATCCGCTTTAATGAGAACGAGCGCATTTTCCTTGACCCCGAGAGTATCAAGCATTGAGGTAACCAGTCTGGTTTTCGGCTCGGCAAAGTCAAGTGAACTGACCAGCACCAGCCGGTTATCAATAACTTTTGACGCTATAGCATCAACAAGGGCCGCACGCTTTTCTTTTTTCGGCAGCGAATATGAGTAATCGCGGGGCATTGGACCAAAACAGGTACCGCCATGCCTCCACAGGGGTGACCGATTGCTTCCTGAACGGGCGCGTCCGGTCCCCTTCTGCTTCCAGGGTTTTTTGCCGCCACCACTCACCATTCCCTTGCTCTTCGTTGATGCAGTGCCCGCCCGCCTGTTGGCAAGCTGGTTCACAACCGATGCATGGATAAGGTGCGGCCGGATTTCCGACCCGAACAGGGACGGAAGCTCCACATCCTTTACTTTCTTATTATTCTGGTCAACCATGACGACTGACGGCATTTCAGTAACCCTCTATTCCTT
>JAYTJE010000060.1:0-33063 GCA_043731355.1 Nitrospirota bacterium | reverse complement strand
GAAGCCAAACGGAAAAGGAGCTGCGTCTCGTCGGCTACCGGGTCGGCAGAAAAAACTATTGGGTTGCCACCGACCGTCACGATCTCTCCGCGGAGGAAGTTGCAATGGTTTACAAACTCCGCTGGAACATCGAAATCTTCTTTGGCTGGTGGAAGCGCCACCTGAAAGTTTATCACCTCATAGCAAGAAGCCAGCATGGGCTTATGGTTCAAATACTCGCGGGTCTGATCACCTATCTGCTTCTGGCGATATACTGTCATGAGCAGCACAAGGAAAAGGTCAGCATTAAAAGGGTCCGCGAGCTTCGCATTAAGATAAAAAATGAAGCCGGTATGCTGGATAATGAGCCGCCAGACGGCGCGTATACTGACCCGGTTGTTCAAAGCGCCTTATATGCAAAAACTTAACCGGACAATGCTGGGTTATACTGATTGATTCACCTATGCTCTTTCTACTATATAACGTTGTTACTTACGTTGCAAAACTCTTGACATCACCGTCAAAAACAGGTAATGTTGCTCCATGCCACGACGCGCCCGTTTAGACGCCACCGGCGCCCTCCACCACATCATGGTCCGGGGCATCGACAAAACAAACATCTTCCGCAATGCGGAGGACAAAACCCGCTTTCATGAACGTCTTGGACAGAACATTCTGGATTCTCAATGCTCCATATACGCCCCTGGGTGCTCATGGATAACCATGTTCATCTGCTGTTCCGAAGCGGGAAAGACGGCATCTCCACCGTTATGAGAAAACTGCTGACCTGGTACGCTCAATACTTCAACCGCAAGCACAGCCGGAAGGGACATCTCTTCGAGAACCGGTACAAGTCCATACTTTGCGACGAAGACAACTATCTCCTTGCACTCGTTCGCTACATCCATCTTAATCCCATTCGAGCAAATATCGTTGCAACCATGGAAACGTTGGACAAATACCCATGGACTGGTCATCAAGCTATTATCGGCAAGGCAAAATACCCGTGGATGGATACTGAAACAGTATTGGCGCAGTTCGGGGGCACGAAAAGAAAAGCCATAAGCGAATATCGCCAGTTTATGCAAGACGGCATGGACCAGGGGCACGATCCACAATACTCCGGTGGCGGACTGGTTCGGAGCCTCGGCGGGTGGTCCAATGTCTGCGCCATGAGACGGAAGGGCCGGAAAGAGGAAGTGGACGAGCGAATCCTCGGAAGTGGAGCTTTCGTCCTGCAGGTCATAAAAGAAACAGAGGAGAAGTCGCTGCGGCAAATGAAATTAAAGAGAACGGGGCTGACTCTGCTAAAAATCATCGAACAGGAATGCAAAAACCGTGAGATCTCCCGGCAAGAACTGGAGAACGGCAACCGTCGAGCGCAGGTGAGTCTGGCGCGTGCAGAAATCGCACGGCGCGGCATGAAAGAGCTCGGGCTTCCGGCGGCAGAGCTTGCCCGGCATCTCGGCGTCGCTACATCAAGCATAACCCGCGCAGTTGAACGGATGGGGCGCAAGATAGCAACGCAACGTAAGTAACAACGTCCCCAAAATACCTATTACCTGAACAGAGAGTACGGGCTGCTCTTCACCTCTGATTTTCTCCTGAATGTAAAAAGCCTGACCGCGGAAGACAGGGAGCACCTTGGCATCTACCGCTACCTGCTTACCAATCCAAACAAGGATTCCCGTGTCTATAAGGAAGAAACCGCTGCGCTGCGAAAGATGATGCTCGATTTGGACGCTGAACTGAAGAAGGCGGGCGGCGCGGCGCTCATCTTTCCGGGCCACGGTGAATACTATGCAGCAGCTGAGTTACTCGATCAGTGATCCAACGGGATCCTTGCGACGTAAGGAAGATCGTCAATTTTGCATTGAATCTCGAAAAACGAATACCCCGCAACTTCTTAGGGTCAGGTCCATACTATTGGACTTACCTCGGCGTGCACCCTACCTACCTACGTGAGCAGAATTTTGTGCGGACACTATAAGCAGAAGTAATCGTACCTTAGCATGTATTCTGCAGTGCAGTATTGTTCGGCGAACCGCAAAAACCATACTCTCAAAAATACCCGCCAAAATTATTGACATTCGTAAATATTTGACCTACTCTATCCCATCATTGAAGCATGCAACTATTTCACACCCTGTCGGCATCCCGGAAAGGAGCAACTATGCAGAGAAGTCTGACAATGGCGGTCTTTCTTGTATTGCTGGTATCCGCGTGCGCGGTCCCCTTGACCCCGAAAGAGTATCGCACTGCGGCGAAAGCCGGCAATGCCCTCTCCACGTTCGAATCAGTCGATGTAAACCGTCCCGTGGCGGAGGTCGCAGCGACCTTCAAGGCAAAAGCGGCGGAGTGCCTCTCCTTTAGGATGGGAGAAACGAAACGCCCCGTGATCGGTGTCGGCTCCTCGACGCATTATTACGCCGTGGCCACGCCGACGGTAAAAAGATCCACAGACAAGGTCGAGCTGTACTTCCAGGTTGCGTACGAGCATGAACTGGGCAACGTGCCGAAGAAGGGCATGTATCATCTTGTGGTAGACGCCTACCCGCACGGGAAGAGGACCCGCGTGGATATCTACCGGAGAAACAACGCGGAGGTCCTGGGAGAAGCGGTCAAAGGCTGGGCCTCCGGCCAGAACCTGGGCTGCCCCGACCCTGCAACGTATCTTTAAACTGCCCGATCGGGGAATAACCATGTCATCATTGCTGAACGATATCCGTTGCCGCTTCATCCTGCTGGTGGTCCCGGCCCTCCTTGCCGGCTGTTCCATTAAAACGTACCCGAACGACATGCCGAAGAATTTCCTTGTCAACACGGTGATCCATAAGTCTTCCTCGTTCAGGGACACCGGGCTGGCGCTCGATATCCACCTGCTGAACGCCAGGTGCGAGACCGACTTGCTGGGCCGCGTGTACGTCGACGATCCCAAGACCGAGGTCGGCGTGCCGATCGACCGGCCTGTTTTCCTCGATTTTATCTTTGTCAGTCATACCGCGATCTCGGGCACGACCAGCGCGGTCCGGTACCAGACCGTGATGACGCCGCGTTCGGGCTATCTCTACGACGCCGCCGTGAGTTACAACAAGGGCATCTACAACGTCGTTATTACGGAAAAGAACCGGGGCGGCTCTGCGTCGCGAAAGATCCCCCACGTGCCCCTGGAGAGCTGCAAACCGGGCAAAACCAGAGGCGGCAACGAATAGCCTCAGTGAGTCAAAACCCGTACCAACACTTGACTTGGCCTCGAATGTGGTTTATTATAGCTATGGATGTCCACATTATAAGGAGGGGCGATGAGAACCATACAAATGACCTTAGATGATGACTTAGTTGCAACAGTTGACCAGGTTGTCAAAAAGTTAAAAACAACCCGGTCTGCTTTTGCGCGCAAGGCATTAAGGAATGCCATCAAACAGGTCAATGTCAACCAGCTCGAAAAAAAGCACAAAAAAGGATACGGGCAGCACCCTGCTGACAAAACTGAATTTAGCGTCTGGGAGTCAGAGCAAGAATGGGGTGATTTATGAAGCGAGGTGAGGTGCGATGGTATAAGTTCAAGCATCCTGATAAAAAACGTCCGGTAGTTATCTTAACAAGAAATTCAATCTTGGAATACTTGGGTGAAGTTACTATCGCGCCGGTAACTTCAACAATAAGAGATATTCCCAGCGAAGTGCTTCTGTCTCGCTTAGATGGCATGCATAATGATTGTGCCATTAATTGTGACCACCTGCAAACGGTGTCAAAATCAAACGTCGGATCGATGATCACCTCCTTATCAAAAGAAAAGCTAAGCGAGGTTCGTGACGCTGTCAATTTTGCCTTGAATCTCTAAAAACGAAAACCCCGAACATATTGACAAACAGCCCCATCTTCGCTATAGTGTCCAGCTTGGACCTGCCGAACATTCCCGATGAAAGGAGAATACCAACCATGCGTGAAAGAGAAACAGAAATCGCCCGCAAACGGAAACGCCAGAAAGAGAACCTGAAGTTAAAGCGCAAGACCGCCATTGCCGCAGCGGCTGCAAAGAAAGGGAAGTAAGGATGTTGCTTCGCCGCGCCTCCATAGTGTTCCTCGCCGCGCTGCTGTTTGGCGCCTTTGTTCTCACGAGCTGCGCGCCGAGGCAGCTGCCCGAGTCGGCATGGGAGCGGGACGCCCTGACGCTTTTGGACCAGGCGGAAGCCTTTGCGGCCAAAAGGCAGTATGGACCCGCGCTCAAGACAGCCAATGACTTTGCTTTGCTGTACCCCAAAAGCAGGCATCAGGACCGCGCGCGGTTTCTCATGGGCGAGGCGCGCTTTGCGCTGCGGGACTACCCGCAGGCGCTCAGCAATTATAAGGATGTCCTCGAACAATACCCTGCTTCGCCGTTCATAAGCGACGCCAAATACAAGCTCGGGCTCTGCTACTTTGAGCTCAGGGAATACGACCTTGCCATAGCGGACCTTCAGGACCGGACGTCGGTCACTGACCCGGCCAGGCTGGTGCATACCGCCGAGGTCCTGGCTGCGGCGTATACGGCAAAGGAAGCATACCTCCCCGCGGCAAAGGAGCTCGCCTACCTTGCGGGATCCGCGCCGAACGCGCAACAACAGCTCGGATACCGGGAGCGGGTGCGCGAGCTGGTGGCGAAAAACCTTACCGAAGGCGACCTCACGGCCTTGTCGGAGGGCGTGGCCTATCCCTCAGACCTCGCCCTGCTGCGCCTTGCGGGCCTCATGCTTGAGCAGAAGAAGTACCGCGAGGCCATAAGGCTCGCCAGCGACTTTCTGGCAAAATTCCCGGCGCACCCGGAAAAAACCCGTGCGGAAATGATTGCGGTCGATGCCACGGCACAGCTTTCGTCGCCGCGCTACGCGTTGGGCGCGCTCATCCCCCAGACCGGACCGGCGGCCTTCTATGGCGACCGGGTGCTCAGGGGCATCCAGCTTGCAGTGTACGGCTACAATCTCAAGAACACCGATAACCGCGTGGAGATCCTTATCAGGGACACCGAAGGCTCGCCGGACAAGGCGGTCGCGGCATTTTCCGAGCTTGCGCCCAAAGGCATGCTCGCGGCCATTGGACCGCTCCTGACGCGCGAAGTGGAGGCGCTTGCGCCGGTCATCGGGCAGCTGCGGGTCCCGGTCATCACGCCTGCGGCCGCGGGCGCGGGACTGGGCGAGCTGAGCCCCTGGATCTTCAGAAATGCGCTCACGAACGCGAGCCAGGCGCGGGCGGCGGCGCAGTTCGTCATCAGCCAGAAGCTCAAAAAGATCGTGATCATGTATCCCGACGATCCCTACGGCAGAGACCTGTCCCGCCTTTTTGCCCGTGACCTGGGAAACAAGGCCGACGTGCTCGCCACCGTCCCCTACCCGACAGAAGCCAATGATTTCGGCCCTTATATCAAGCGCGTCATGGAGATCGACTTGCGCTCCCGCAGGATCCAGGTCCCCGAGGACGACGCGGAGCGGAAAAAACTTTTCCAGGACTATGCGCCCAGCTTCGATTCCCTCTATCTTCCCGGCACGGCTGACCGGGTGGGCCTCCTGATCCCCCAGCTCGCCTTCTACAACATTACGGGCATGAAGCTGATCGGGTCCAACAACTGGCATACGCCGGACCTGCTCGAACGCGCCGGCCGCCATGCGGAGGGCGCCGTCTTTACCGACGGGTTCATGCCGGAGAACACCGACCCCGCGGTAAAAGAATTCGTGGAAGCCTATCATTCCGCATACCAGGAAGATCCTGATATCCTTTCAGCGCAGGCCTACGATTCCGCAATGATGGTCCTCTCGCTCATCAACGAAAACAGGAACACGCCGACTGCCGTCAGAGACGCCCTTGCAACGCTCTCCGCCTATCCCGGCATCTCCGGGACGACCACGTTCAGCGGGACCGGAGAAGCGCAGAAAAAGGTATTTCTCATCACGATCGACAGCAACGGGTTCCTTCCCGCAAAGGAATAATGCGGGCCTGTTGCCTGTTTCTTCTTGACACTCCTTCTCATTTCCCTTACTATCAGCGATCAAAATAAAAATGCTCCCTATGCTGTTTGCTGATTTAAATCTATGGAAGAACTGCATATCGTACAAAAGATCGCGGTCATGGTCCCGCCGGTCGTCTTCGCCATTGTGCTGCACGAAGTGGCGCATGGCTGGGTGGCGAACAAGCTTGGCGACCACACCGCCCGGGACATGGGCAGATTGACCCTGAATCCGCTGTCTCATATCGACCTCTTCGGGACGGTGCTGATGCCGCTCCTCCTGTTCTGGGCCACGAATGGCCGGATGGTCTTCGGATATGCGAAGCCCGTCCCGATCAACCCCTACAACTTCAAAGACCCCAAAAAAGGCATGGCGCAATCCTCGCTTGCGGGACCGGGGATCAACCTGGTCATGGCAATCGCCTTTGCCGCCATCCTGCGCATAGTGCTACCCGCCATCGCGCAGGTCTCTTCCGCCGCTGCATGGAACTGGTTCGGACCGCCGCTCGTACTGATGTGCCAGTCGGGCGTGATCATCAACGTAGTCCTGGGTGTGCTGAACATGGTCCCCATTCCGCCGCTGGACGGGAGCAGAGTGGTCTACTGGCTGCTGCCTGACAAACAGGCGGCCCTGTACTACCAGCTGGAACGGTACGGCTTCGTCATTCTTATGCTCTTGCTCGCATTCAATGTCCTCGGCAAAATCATCGGGCCGCTCATTGATCCGCTGCTGTCGATCTTGTTAGGCCCGTATTACCAGTGAGGTAGACAATGGCACAGGACTTGCGAAAATATCCCCGGCGCCCTTCCTCGGAAGTTATTCTTTTTTCCGTGCCCGTCCCCGGCTTTCTGGCGCCCACGAAGATCAACACCAGCGGCCTTGCCCTGAATGTGAGCTGCGGCGGTGTGTGTATCAGGACCTCCTTTGCGCTTGAGCCCGGCCATGTGCTGTCGATCGCAGGCACACGGGGCACGAAGGCGGCCATGGTAAAGTGGGTCCGGCAGGACAAAAGTTTCTATGTCGCCGGGATCATGAACGTGTAAATAAAGGACCACCCATGAGCAAGAAAAGGGTTTTAAGCGGCATGCAGCCGAGCGGTCTTCTGCACCTCGGCAATCTTCTCGGCGCGCTCGAGAACTGGCGCAAGCTCCAGGACCAGTACGAATGTTATTACTTTATCGCGGACTGGCACGCCCTCACCACGAACTATGCCGACACCTCGAAGATCCGGACGCACGTCAAAGAGATGGTCATTGACTGGCTTTCGGCAGGCCTTGACCCGGAAAAGGCCGTTCTCTTCCAGCAGTCCCTGGTCCCCGAGCACGCAGTCCTTCACGTGCTGCTCTCCATGTCCACGCCTCTCCCCTGGCTTGAGCGGGTGCCGACGTACAAGGAAAAGATGGACCAGATCCAGGACCGGGAGATGAACACCTACGGTTTCCTCGGCTATCCCGTGCTCCAGGCAGCGGACATTCTCATCTATAAAGCGCACTTCGTGCCGGTGGGCATCGACCAGCTGCCCCACCTGGAGCTGACGCGCGAGATCGGCCGGCGGTTCGACCAGCTCTACGGTGAGATCTTTCCGGAGCCGCTGCCGCTCATGACCGAGTACCCCAAGCTGCCCGGCACCGACGGCCGCAAGATGAGCAAGAGCTACGGCAATACCATCAATATGTCCGACAGCCCCGAGGACATTACGAAAAAAGTGATGCAGATGGTCACTGACCCGGCGCGCGTCCGCCGGAACGACCCCGGCAACCCCGATGTCTGCCCGCTCTTCGCGCTCGACAAGATCTTTGCGCCAAAAAAATGGTGCGAGCATGTCAACGTGGAATGCCGCCGCGCCGGCATCGGGTGCGTCGATGACAAGAAGGAGCTCTTGAAGCACCTTCTGGCCTACCTTAAGCCGATGCAGGAGCGAAGGAAAGAACTTGTTTCCGACCCAAAACGAATCATCGATATCATCCAGGAAGGCTCCCGCAAGGCCCGCGTTGTGGCCGCACAGACCCTGGCGGAAGTGAACGAGGCGATGAAGCTGTAAAGGCATAACACGGCCTTAAGCCGAGGACCAAGGCAAAGGGCAAAGTGCAAATTTTATAATGCAAAATCGAGCGACCATGGACGACCAAACGTATTCCTTATTCAACGAGGATATTCCCCGCCGTAAAAAACCAGCCGCTTTGGAGCTCAAGATCTCCGCCGAAAAAAACAAAAAGCTGACGAAAAACCAGCAGGCCTTCAACCGGCTGACAAAACGCATCGAGCAGCTTCAGCAGGCGATCCGCAATGATTCGTCAAAGCTCGAAGCCGTGCTCAAGGCGTACAACGCGAACATCCCTGGCCTGCAGCGGGAAATCTCCAAAAGCCGGCTGACCCTTGCGAAAGCCCTCGGTGAAACGAAAAAAAAGATAACGTACGGCAAACGTCAGGCTCTTCTGCTGCGCAAGGTGGTCCTCCTCCTGTGCGATGAAGCGTTCTCCCATCTGGAGCCTGACAAGGAAACCGAGCTGTTTTACAATGCCTGGTCAGGGTCTGATTACCGCGAAGAAGTTCAGCAACAGGAAAAAGCCATGAAGAGGATGCTCGCGAAACACACGAAGAGCGCCTTCGGTGTGGACATCGATTTTGACGAAATGGGCGATACTCCCGAGGAATTTGCGCGTTTTGCAAAGCGCATGGAGGAAGAGTTCAAGGAGCGCGAAAACCAGGAGAAAGAGCGTTTCTCCGGGAGGAATAAATCAAAGAAGCGTCTTGCGCGAGAAGAGCAGCGACAACACGAAGAAACGCAGCAGCTCAAGAGTATGCGGAGCATCTATCTTTCCCTGGCCAAGGCCCTGCACCCGGACACTGAAATGGACGCTGCGGAAAAGAAGCGAAAAGAAGAATTGATGAAAAAGGTGACGTCCGCCTACTCCGACAAGGACCTTGCCGCGCTCCTCAAACTTGAAAGGGAATGGGTCTCCGCGGAAAGCTGCGCGCTTGACGCCCTGTCTGACGAAAAGCTGAAACTCTACATAGCTTCGCTCAAGGAACAGGCGGCAGCGCTCGAAGAGGAGCATGCCTCGGTATTTTACAATCCCCGGTTCGCGCCGATCAACGATTTTTGGCATCTGCCGGAACAGCAGGCGGTCCGTGAGATTCAGGACTTGAAACAGGCCTGTATCCAGCTGCATGAGTACATTAACGATATGGCCGATCTTTGCTCCGGCTCAAGAGAGAGAAAGGAGCTCGTCGAGTTCATGAAAAAATATATCGCAATGGCCGGTCCGGAACCCTCCGATCCGTTCCAAGATTATCCCATGGGATTCTAAGACGTTTTTCTCTGCCCAATCAAATTTTCCTGATCGCTCCTACACCACGTCCTCGGTTTCAAAATCCTGCTTCTCCGCCGCCCAGCGAAAAGCCTTGATGTCCCGGACCTCGCCCCGCAGCACGGAAAGCACCACCTGCGCCGCTTCCGGGAATTCCGGCTCTCCGAAAACAGTTTGGACGTCCTTGTCCATCTGAGAAAAATAGGCGCCGCAGTCGATATGGGAATGGTAAAAGGCCACGACCTGTTCGCCCGCCGCGGCCGCAGCCGCAAAGATCCGCTCCAGTTCGCTCCGGTCGATGTCGTAGGCTTCATGGCTGGTGCGCGGGTGCCGCTCCGGATCGCGGGCATGGAGCTCGTCCTGACGGTTTTTGCAGGGATGCACACGCTGCAGCGCCGCCGTGCCGGTCACGAGGCCGCAGCACTCCGCGGGATATTCCGCACAGACCTGCTTTTTCATGGCGTCCATACTTTCCCGCGACAGTTTCATATCCTTATAGCTCCCTGCTCAGATAGCGGTCCCCGCCGTCGGGGAACATCACGACAAGCGTCCCCTCACGAAGGCGCTCCGCAATTTTCAGGGCCGCGTCAAGGGCCGCTCCCGAAGAGGTCCCGACAAACAGACCTTCCTCGCGGCTGAGGCGTTTCGTCAGGTCAAACGCGTCCTCGGTGCGCACGGTAACCCGCTGATCGGGAAAGTGCTTGTCAAAAACACCGGGAACAATGGCGCCCCCTTCAAGGTATTTCGCGCCCTCGATGCCGTGCAGGGCGTCGTCGGGGTGGACCGAAATCACCTGAATGGACTTTCGAAACGCCCGCAGCGCCCTTCCCGTTCCCATGACGGTCCCGCCGGTCCCGACGCAGGCGACGAAATGCGTGATGCCGCCGCGAGTTTGCCGGAGTATCTCCGGGCCGGTGGAACGTTCGTGCGCCAGCGGATTGGAGGCGTTATTGTACTGGTCCGGCTGGTAGTAGCGGTCCGGGCGCGCGGACAGCATTTCCTTGGCAAGGCGTATGGCTCCGTCCGCGCCGTCGTAGGGGCTGGACAAGACAAGCTCCGCGCCAAAGCCCGCGATGATCTTTTTTCGCTCGACGCTGGCGTTCTCTGGCAGCACGATCGTAACGCGGTACCCCTTGATCGCGCCGATCATGGCATAGGCGATGCCGGTGTTGCCCGACGAGGAATCAAGGATGGTCCGGTCCTTCGTGAGGAGCCCTGCCGCCTCGGCCGCCTCGATCATACTCTGGGCGGCCCGGTCCTTCACCGAGCCTCCGGGGTTGCCGCGTTCGAGCTTGGCATAAATCCGGACCTTCGGATTGAGTCCGCGGGTGATCTTCAGAATGCGCACGAGCGGCGTACTGCCGATCAGGTCAAGAGCGGAACCCGCGGCCAGGTGGTTTTCATCAGAGGGAAGACTCATAGGCCGTGGATTATAGCACAGTCAGCGAAAAAACAAAGACTGAATTTTTCGCTGGCGGAGAAATGGAGCCCGCTCGCGCAAAAACGTTTTTTCGCGCCTTCCCTGCCACAAAATTCCTTGACAATACAGGGTCTGTCACCTATTATTCCTTTTAAGCATCCCCTCTGAGATCACATGATGACAACGACCATTCAAGACGTACTCAAAGAATTCAAGTCCGACATGGAACGCATGGAGCACCGCATCCATGAGAGCCTGGGGACCGACGTCGAACTTATCCGGCAGGTGAGCAAGTACATTCTCGGCGCTGGCGGCAAGCGGTTCCGGCCCCTGCTGCACCTGCTCTCGGCGCGGCTCTGCGGCTGCCGGGACCACAACGCGGAATATACCCTGGGCGGCGTGGTGGAATTCATCCACACGGCCTCGCTCCTGCACGACGACGTGATTGACGAAGCCAGGGTCCGGCGCGGCAAATCCTCGGCAAACTCGCTCTGGGGCAACCAGGCCAGCATCCTCGTGGGCGACTACCTGTACTCGAAAGCCCTCTACCATGGGGTCCGCCTCCAGAACCAGCGGGTCATGGACGTTCTCTCCGAGACCACCACGACCATGTCCGAAGGCGAGGTGCTGCAGCTCATGCAGATCCAGAACATCGACATCACCGAAGCCGACTACTATCGTCTCGTCGAGTGCAAGACCGGTGTGCTCATTTCCGCGGCCTGCCGACTCGGCGCGATCATCGGCAAAGCTCCCCTTTCGCGGGAAGACGCGCTCACGGCCTACGGGAAGAAGCTGGGATATGCGTTCCAGATCACCGACGATACGCTCGACTATGCAGCGGACCAGAAACAGCTCGGCAAGGTGCTCGGCAAGGACCTGGCCGAAGGCAAGGTAACGCTTCCGCTTATCTATGCGATCCGCAAAGCCGCTCCTGAAGAAAAAAGCCGGCTGAGCGAGATCCTGCAGGCGGAGACTATGGCCGACGAAGACCTCATCTATACCATCGGCCTCATGGAAAAATACGATACGGTCAATGAAGCGCTTGCCGTGGCGCAGTCCTTTTCCGATGGGGCTAAATCCTCACTGAACCTCTTCCCTGATTCGTCCCCGCGCCAGGCGCTTCTGGCCCTTGCGGATTACGTGGTACAACGGGAGATGTAATGCACCCTCTCGCAGCGCTTGCAAAAGAGACCATCGAGCAGTTCGTCCGGAACGGAAGCATTCTCGACATACCGGAGCGCGACCGTCACGCCGAATTCACCCAGCGGGCCGGCGTGTTCGTCAGCCTCAAGATACAAGGCGAACTTCGGGGCTGCATCGGGACCTTTCAGCCCACGGAGCCCGATGTGGCGCATGAGGTCGTGAAAAACGCGATCAGCGCCGCAACCCGCGATCCGCGCTTCACCCCTGTCCGCGACCATGAGTTGGAGGCCCTTGAATACAGCGTGGACGTGCTGTCGCCGGCCGAACCGATAGCGGACAAAAGCCTGCTTGACCCGAAGCGCTACGGCGTGATCGTGCAGGCAGGAGGACGGCGCGGGCTGCTGCTGCCCGACCTCGAAGGCGTGGATACCGTGGAGCAACAAATCAGCATTGCCCTGCGGAAGGCGGGTATTGAGCCCGGCGCCACGGTCAAACTGTTTCGGTTCGAAGTCAAACGATACCGTTAATATCTAATGTGACGCACCAGAAAGGGAGGAGAGAAACAACCCATGGAGAGAATGGAACGGAACGAAAAAGACGATTCACAGAAAGCAAAGCTCATTTTTCTGGCGCTGGCCGCCCTGGTAGTCGTCCTTCTGATCGTCAGCTTCGGCTATGCGAACAAAGCGCGCACCGAGCTGAACACCAAGAACGCCGAGCTCGAAGTGCTGAAGCAGGACAATATGAAGCTCGAGCTTATGCTGAAAGATGCGACCGCTGAGATCGATGGATTGAAAAAACACGTTAAGTATCTGGATGACAAATTAAAAGCGAAACCGGCCCCGAAAAAGAAAGCTCCTGTTGCAAAAACCAGGACAAAAGCAAAAACAAAGAGCAAGGCCAGGTAAGACGGGCGTACCATGATTCCCTGACCGGGAGAACGGAGCTTCCTTGAGTACTCAAAAGGCAATACGCTCGTATGAATATAAAAACGATTATTTTTATATCGTCATCCGCCAGGCGCCTGAGCTGGGCGCCCAGGCGTACCTGTACTGCTGCGGGGTCAAGATCTCCAAGTTCGACCCCATGTGCTGGGGCAAGGCCGGAATCTGTTCGAACCCGGCCTTTAAAGGCCTGCAGCAACTCCGCGCCGACGTTTCCAATTTCGCGCTGAAAAAAGGCGCACTCCCGCAAAATGTCGAGCACATTCCCTGCGGACCGATGACCACCCGGGGAGACGGCTGGTACCGCGAGAACATCCTGATGATCGACTATGCAACGCCGAAGATCATCCAGAACCTCCTGGAGTTCAGCGCCCTGGACCTGGTCAAAACGATCCTGACCGTCTGCTCACCCGGCGCGCGAATCCCCGCCAAGTGCCCCAGCGCGCCAGCCATGCAAAAATGGCTCGAGTCGCTGGGCGTAAAGAACTACAAAGAAGCAGCGCCGCCGCCGATCGCGCGGCCGGGGGACCAGAAGTAGCGCCTGAGAAAGGCAAAGCAGGCAATGTCCTCCCTTGCGATCATCCGAGACGACCGGTATCTGGAGCACAGCCCCGGCGACGGCCATCCCGAAAGTCCGGACCGGCTGCGCGCCATCCACGACCTCATTGACAAGGAATTCCCGAACCTGCCGAGGATCGCTCCGCGCCTCGCAACGGAGGCGGAACTTGCGCTCATTCACGATCCATTGTATATCCAGCGGGTGGCGAACACCGAAGGAAGGTCCCATACCCAGCTCGATCCCGACACCGGCTTGTCCGCCCGGTCCTACGAGATCGCTCGCCTCGCCGCAGGCGGCCTCCTCCATGGTGCTGATGCTTTGCTTAATCCGCAATGGTCACAGACCACGATGTCCGAAATCCGCAATCCGCAATCGATCTTCGCCTTCCTCCGCCCCCCCGGCCACCACGCCGAAGCCGGGCACGCCATGGGCTTCTGCCTTTTTAACAATATCGCCATCGCGGCAGCATACGCGAAAGAACAGTACGGCTTAAAACGGATCCTCATCGTTGACTGGGACCTCCATCACGGGAACGGCACGCAGCATTCATTTTACAACGACCGATCCGTGCTCTACTTTTCTTCCCACCAGTATCCCTACTATCCCGGCTCAGGAGATTTCGATCAGGTGGGTATTGGCGAAGGCGAGGGTTTTACGGTGAACGCGCCCTTTCCCACGGGATTCGGGGACGTGGAGTACCTTTCCGTGTACGACCGCATTCTAAGGCCCATTGCGCTCGAATACCAGCCTGAACTCGTCCTCGTATCAGCCGGCTTCGACCCCTATTTTGCGGACCCTCTCGGCGGCATGCGGGTGACGGCCGAAGGCTTCGGCGCCCTGGCGGGGATCGTCAAGGATATTGCGGAGCGGACCTGCAACGGCAAGGTCCTGCTTACGCTTGAAGGCGGGTACAATCCGAAAGGACTGCGCGACGGAGTAAGGTCCGTTATTCTGGCAATGCAAAGACAAGAACCCCTGCCAACACCGACCCATTCCACACCAGCAGCAGAACAGGTCATCGAACGGGTCATCAAGATACAGAAAAAGTACTGGAAGAGCCTTCGCTGATCCGCACCGTTTTCTCAATACATTTATTGACTTATACAAGTCCTCTCTGGTATTATTTCGGATGCCTCTCTACACGTATAAAGCCATGCGCGAAGACGGTACCGTTGTCACTGACGAAACGCTGGCAGCTGACAGCGCCGAGCTGCGACAGGACCTTGAGGCGCGCGGCTACCTCGTAACCTCGCTCGAGGAAAAGAAGCTCGGACTGGGCAGCGCGCGCGGCAGTGCCAAGGACTTTCTTATCTTCAACCAGGAGTTTGCCACGCTCATCAAGGCAGGTCTGCCCATTGTGCAGTCTTTGGAGCTTCTGCTGAAGCGGACCGGGAAACCGGGGTTCCATGCAGCGCTCACCAGCATCCTGCACGATATCCGGTCGGGTTCCGCGCTCTCCGACGCCATGGCGAACCACCCTGCCTATTTTCCCCCGCTCTACACCGCAACGGTCCGCGCCGGAGAAAAGAGCGGTGCCCTTGTCGAGGTGCTCCTCCGGTTCATCGCGTATCAGAAAAAGATGCTGGCCATCAAACGCAAGCTGGTCACGGCGCTTGCCTACCCGGCCTTCCTGGTGATGGCGCTCGGCGCCGTGCTGCTGCTCTTCTTCCTGTACATTATCCCCAACTTCACCCAGATGTACGGCGACAACGGCGGCAAGCTCCCCTTCCTGACCATGATGCTCGTGTCGTTCACCGACGTGTTTACGACCTATTTCCCCTTCATTATCTCCGGCGTCATCGCCGCTGGCTTCGGCATCTACTTCTGGCAGAGGACGCCCAGGGGCAGAACCGCGATCGACGGCTTTGTACTCAAGCTCCCGCTCGTCCGTACGCTGGTGACCCAGTATGTCCTGGCCCAGCTCACGCGCACCCTGGCGGCGGTGCTTCGCGGCGGCATCCCGCTGGTCGAGGCGCTGAACACGACGGCCGGCGTGATCGCAAACTCGGTAATCGCCAAACGGCTCACCGACGCCCGGCAGCAGGTTATCGAAGGCGTGAGCCTGGCAGGCGCTTTTGAACGCACGAAGCTCGCGCCCGATATGACGGTGCGGATGATCGAGGTGGGCGAGTCGTCAGGCGACCTGCCGCAGATGCTCGAGGACGTGGCCGAGTTCTACGACCAGGAGGTCGAGAACCGGTTTACGCTGCTCACGACCATGATCGAACCGGTGCTGATGCTCACCATGGGCATCGTCATTGCCGTGATCGTGGTCGCGCTGTATCTTCCGATATTCGAAATGGGGGCGCACCTCAAATGACATCCTTCAGAAGAAAAAGGTTCGGCGAGATCATCGTTTCCAAGGGGCTCACCACGCAGGAGCAGATCAGCGAAATCCTGGCGCGGCCTGGATCCCGGGAAAAACGCATCGGCGAGTTATTGGTCGCCGACGGGATCATCACCGAGGAGCTACAGGCCCAGGCGCTGGCCGAGCAGCGCGACCTGCGCTACCTGGACCTCGCGGAGTTCCGCATCAACCCGGCCTTCTTTGAGAAGATCCCGGTGGAGCTCATGCAGCGCTACCAGTTCGTACCGGTCGAGGAGACGGACGGCGGCGGCATCGTCGTGGCCATGACCGACCCGAACAATATCCCGGCCATCGACGAGCTTGAAATGATCCTGGACCGCCCGGTGGACGTCTGCGTCAGCACGACCTCGGCCATCATGGCGGTGGTCAAACGGAGCGGCACCTCCGAGCGGGTCCTCCACAACGTGTCGGAGGACTTCAAGCTCAACATCGTCAAGGAGCAGGAGAACGGCGAGGAGGTCCTGTCGCTGGAGAGCATCGACAAGGACGAAAGCCCCATTGTCAAGCTCATGCACACCACGATCTTCGACGCCATCCAGCGGCGCGCCAGCGACATCCATATCGAATCGACGGACAAGAACGTGTTGATCAAGTACCGCATCGACGGTGTGCTCTACCTTGCAACCGAGCCGATCGACATCAAATTCCACAACGCCATTGTGTCGCGCCTCAAGGTCATGAGCGACCTCGACATCGCCGAGCGCCGTGTGCCCCAGGACGGCAGGTTCAAGATCAGGACCGGCGGCAAGACCATCGACTTCCGTGTCTCCATCCTTCCCGCCGCCTTCGGCGAGGACGTGGTCATCCGCATCCTGGACAAGGACTCGATCACCGCCGGCGTCAATACCCTGAGCCTCGACAGTGTCGGCTTCGACGAGAACGATCTGCGCCGTTTCCGGAAGAGCATCCGCGAGCCCTACGGCATGGTCCTCGTCACCGGCCCCACGGGCAGCGGCAAGACCACGACGCTCTACGCGGCCCTGACCGAGATCAACACCGGCGAGGACAAGTTCATCACCATCGAGGACCCTGTCGAATACCAGCTCCGGGGCGTGACGCAGATTCCGGTGAACGAGAAAAAGGGCCTCACCTTCGCGCGCGGCCTGCGCTCCATCCTGCGGCACGACCCTGACAAGATCATGGTCGGCGAGATCCGCGACTCCGAGACCGGCCAGATCGCGGTGCAATCCGCGCTCACGGGCCACCTGGTCTTTACCACGGTGCATGCCAACAACGCCTTCGACGTGCTCGGCCGCTTCCTGAACATGGGCATCGAACCCTACAACTTCGTCTCGTCGCTCAACTGCATCCTGGCGCAACGGCTCGTGCGCATCCTCTGTGTGCACTGTAAAAAACCGGTTACGCTTTCGCGCCAGGAGCTCACCGATTCCGCCATAGACGCCGAACGCTACCATGACCATGTGTTCTACGATGCCCCGGGATGCAAGGAATGCAACTTCACCGGTTTCCGCGGCAGGAAGGCCATTCACGAGTTCCTCGATCTTTCGGACCATATCCGGGAAATGATCCTCGAAAAGCGGCCGTCCTCGGAACTCAGAAAAGTCGCGATCGCCGAAGGCATGACCACCCTGCGCCAGTCGGCTGTTGCCAGGGTCCTGGCAGGCGTAACCACCCTGAAGGAGATCAACCGGGTGACGTTTATAGAATAACGGGGGAATAAATCAAAAAAACCTTTGACACGGATAAAGGCGGATGAAAACCGGATAACATCAGATACTGCGAAAACTGTTGGCCCTTCGTATGAACCCCTTGCCCTTTGCCTTATCCGCCTTTATCCGCGGTTAATCCGATTCTTCCGTGTCAAAGGTTCTTTTAAGGTTTGCCTGTCTTCTCAATTAACTCTTATGACCAAATCAACCATGAAAATAAAACCGCTCATCATTGCCGCGCTGCTCTGCTTCTCCATCCCCGCCCCGGCGCAGGAAGGAAACGGCGACGGCTTCTGGTTCCCCCAGGGGACCAACCCGGCAAATGAAGCTTTTGCGCAACCAGTCGAAATGGCCGAGGCGTTGTCCGACGACCCGGCCGCCGTGCTCAGGACCGGCATAAAAAAAGGCGTCCGCGGAAATACGCTTGAGGCGGAACTCTTTGCCGGACCCGATGCCGCCGTGCTCAGAAGCGGGTTCTTTGAACCCTGGTCCGCCCTGCTTTCCGCGCTGCGGGAACCGAGCGTCCTGGTGGAGAGCGGCGAGGTGGCCGGACTCGAAAAGACCAAACCGTTCCTGATCATCCCGTCCGGCGGACTGTCCGGCCATGCTCATTCCGGGTTCTTCAAAGCAAGCCTTGCGACCTATGCCCGGTCAGGCGGCGTCATCATTGTCTTTGCCCAGAAGAACGGCGGCGATCTTGCCGCCCTGCCCGTGCCCGATGACGCGAAGACCGTTGTCAGCGGCGCAGGCTGGACACAGGACCCCAATCCGATTTTCCGCGCCTCGGCAGTCCAATCCGCGCACCCCCTGCTGAGCGGAACCAAAAAAAGCATACCGGACATCGAAACCAGCGGATACCTGGAATCCTGGCCGGACAAAGCTCAGCTCGTGCTGGCCCGGCCTGACGGGTATCCGACGCTGATCGTCTATCCCGTGGGCGCGGGCTGGGTCGTGGTCACCACCCTCTTTACCGACTACTCGTTCGGCCAGGGTCGGCTGGAGCCGGACGAAAAAACGCTGCTGCGGGACCTGGTAACATGGGCAAAAACGCCGGCAACTATCGTGCAGGTCATAGCGGGTCAGCAGATGGACGTAAACCTGCTTATCCACGGCCCGGAACAGGGAAAGGCCTCATCAGCAAAAATATCCATCGTGGGTCCGGGCAAAACAACGGCCCCGGAACAACTCGTGAAACTGCCTGCTGTTCAGGGAACAACGATGACCCTGCCTTTTTCCTTCGCGATCCCAACGGACCTGGCTCCCGGCAACTACCATCTGGAATATGCGCTGCTCGATGCCGCGGGCAGGACCGTCACCGCGGCGGCCGAGGCGGACGCGGGCCGTTTCTCCCTTGGCCAGCCGATCGTGGCGCCGCCGATCCAAAAACAGAAACAGCCGATACTCAGCTTCCCGCTGACTTTTCGTGTTGAACCGCAACAGGAGCGGGCCGCCGGCGCTGTTGCTGCAACCATTGCAATCACCGCATCAGATGCATCGGGTATCGCGCGGGACCAGGATTTTTTCATGCGCATCGCTGGCCAGGAAAAAACCTTCCGGCTCCTGGCGGATAAAGCGCAGCTCACCTTCGATCTTTCCTCCCCCGAGGCCGGTCCGGGAATTTCCTACGCGATCTACCACTCCAGCGGCAGAGCGCTGGCACGGGGCAGCTTCCCGGCACTCGCGCGCGCCAGAGACCTTTCCTTTGACCCGTCCGTTGCACGTACAGGCCAGAAAACGAAAGCCCTGTTCAGCGACGTTGGCAGGGGCGAACTCACGCTGACAGGACCTGGCTTCATGGACGCCCGGATGGTCGTTGCTCCGAGCGTCTTCGAGCTTTCTTTGCCCAAAAAACTGCCCACCGGCATCTATCCTGTTCTCTGGAGCCTGCAAAGAATTGACGGCGGCTCCCGTGAAGGCGAGCAACTGCTGGCCGTCAACGGCTACAGCGTGACCATTCAGGATGCGCTCGTCCTGAAGCGCGCGGAACCCGGCGCGTCCGGCCTGATCGCCCAACTCCGGGTCAATGCCTCGATGCCGCTCGCGGTTACGGCACACCTGCTGCTCCGGGGGCCCGATGGAAAGATGCGGCCTGCCATTGAATGCCCGGTCACCCTGACTACGGGAACCCAGGAGCTTTCGCTGCCGATCACGACAACGATCGATCAGGCCGGGATCTGGGAACTGCACTACAGCCTATCGGCCAGACTTCCGGAAGGTCCCGGCCTGCCCACCGGGCCGGTGTCTCTTGCCGCCGGACGCGCGCTCTTTGACGCAGGCAATGCCGCAGTCCTGGGCCTCGCCGCGAACCAGCCGCTCTACTATGAAGCAACCGGCCCGGTCGGCGCGACTGTTTACGTCTTCGGCGCGGGAAAAGCGAAGCTCGAACTCTTCCTCGATGGCAAGCGCATACAGAAAAACCAGCTCGATCTTGCGGGCGCTGCGCTTCAAAACATCCCCCTGCCGGAGCTCGAAGCCGGGACGCATACGCTCCGGGCGGCCCTTGCCGGGGACCGGCTTGAAAGCGCCAACGAACGCTCCTTCATCTACGGCGCGCATCTTCCCGACCTGACGGTCACCATGCAGGCGCCGAAGCCAGCGGGAACCAGCCTCCCGGTCGGCATCGGGGTGAGGAACGAGGGCAAAAGCACGGCGGGTCCCAGCCGACTCGCGCTGTATGACGGAAACCCCGCAGCCGGAGGGACGCTGATAGAGCAGGTGGAGCTCCACAAGCTCACCCCCGGCGATCAGCAGGTGACGCTCATCAATTGGCCGCTGCATAAAAAAAACGGCAGCCACACGCTCTATGCGATCAGCAATAGTGATCATGCGGTCATCGAAGCGAACGCGGGAAACAACAGCGCCACAGCCGAGGTGCTGGTCCCCGATCTCCTGCTCGGCGTCTACCCTGACAAAAGCTCCTTCAGCTCCGATGAAAACATCGCGGTTACCCTCATGGCAATCAACCTTGCCAAGACCTCCGCCAAAGACCTTGCCCTGGCCCTGCGGCTTACAAATGCGGCCAACAAAGAGCTGCATACGGAGACGATCAGGATAGAAGAACTTTCTCCGGGCATGGAGCAGCGCATCGACCGTTCATTCCGGCCGGGCGCGCTGCCCGACGGCGCCTACAAACTCGAAGCGCGGCTCTCCGGCAAAATTCCCCTGCTAACGAAAACCGTGGACCTCGGCATCCTTCCCACGCTGGCGCTCAGCGGCGCCCTTGACAACACGCCGGGAACCGCCGCCCAATGCCGCCCTTTTACGCTCCAGTACAAAGCGGCAAGCACGGGGAACATTCCCGTGTCGGCCGGCACACTCAGGATCGAAATTAAAGGGCCGAACGCGGCCCAGCCGATTTTCAGCCGTCAGCTGCCCTTTACGGAAAAAGCCTCGGCCCTGACCATAGACAGCGTGGAATTTTCCCGGGGGACCTATACGCTCCAGCTCAAGGCAGCGGTAACCAACCAAACCCGGAAACTATCGCGGGACCTGCTGCTGGCGGAACGCCCGCTTATCGTCACGGGACCGCTCACCGTCCTGAGCTCAAGCTCCCCCTTCCCGCGGGTGCTCGTCTGGCAGGGCGCCGCAAGCTCGACCCTGGAGCGCGCCTTGTCCGAAGCAGTCATGAAACAAGCCTTTGCTGAAGCGGGTTATTATGCGAGGATCGTGGAGACTGCCGCTGACTTTGTCACCCAGGCGAAGACCGACCTGTTCAACATTTACGTCCTGTTCGAGACCAATGAGAACCTTCCGCGCATAGACTGGCTGCAAGAGCGGCTGCGTCAGGGGCAGGGACTCGTCCTGATCGGTTCCGATACCGGCATACAAACAACAGCGGAAGCCTTCGGCTTCACCTTCAAGACGGGGATGTCAGACGAGAGCAATGCCCTGATGACCGTTGCCGATAAAGCGGGCTTCGGCCTGTCCGGCACGGTCCCGATGACCGGCCCGGTCCCGGAAGCGCGGAAAAAAGGAGCGCACCCGGCCGCGACCTTGAACAGCACCGGTCAGCCCGCGATCCTGATCGACCGGAGCGAAGGAGGCACGGTCATCCTGGCGCCCTTCTCCTTTGTCCGCTCATCACGGGAAGCCGGCACCATCCCGCTCTACAGCCTGCTGCTCAGGAATACGGCGCTGCAGGCCCTTCCCGCGAAAAATGCCGATAGCACGACTTCGCGCGAGATCGCACTTTCCTCGTCCACCGGTCCCCTGCGCGCAAAGATCGTTGAGACCCTGCCTTCCGGAGCAAAACCGATCTGGCAGAACCGGAAAGGCCGGTTCGAGAACAACGCTCTTACGCTTGAGCTCACGGTTGATCAGGAGCAGCAGTACCTTCAATACCTGTTCGCGCCAAGCGGCCCGGGGAAAGACCGGCCGACTACGGAAGTTTTCTACGAATGCAACGGCAAGTTCGTGAGCCAGGGGAAAATGGAATGAGGAATACTGCTGCAAACGAAACAAGTATTACCACCTCCGGAGAGTCCCCCCTCACCCAACCCTCTCCCCAAAAGGGAGAGGATGTTTTTATAGATTCGCCGTTCTCCCCATTCCGCAATCCGAAATCCGCAATCCGCAATGGTTTTACTTACATTGCCCTGCTCGCCGCCATCGTCATAATAGGAATCACGCTCGGATCGGCGGCAAAATCGTGGCAGAACGTTGCTCAGCGCGAAAAAGAAGAAGAACTGCTGTTTCGGGGCAGCCAGTACCTTCTGGCCATCACGAGCTACTATAACTACCTGGGCAGACACCAGTTCCCGAACAGCATTGACGTTCTGCTCAAGGACGAACGGTCTCCCAACGGCAAGCGGCATCTGCGTCAGCAATACAAGGACCCCATAACCGGAGAGGATTTCGAGCTCATCCGCGATATGTTCCATGGGAACACCATTAAAGGCGTGTTCAGCAAAAGCGAAAAGGCCCCGGTCAAACAATCGGGTTTTCCCGAAGAGCTGCGGGACTTCGAGGGAAAGACCCAGTACAGCGAATGGAAGTTCGTCAAAGAACCCGGCGCCGTGACGCCTGCCGGCCCGGGGCCGCTCAAAACTCCCGGTTTGTGATGCAGTTCGCCTCCTGGTATTTCTTTCGATAAAACAGATTCTCGGGCTTTTCTCGCCGTGGTTGCATTCATCGATACGGAGTGCGTTGTCTGTTGTATCCACCATTCACGCTTCCAACTTCAGGATCTCAGCAGCCACTGCCACACAGGGACTACCTCTATTTTATTACCCTCTATGACAATGTCCTCCAATTCATCATAGGCATATGCTCTTCGGGAGCCTCGGGGACGTCAATGCATTTTCCGCGAGCAATGATTGTCCGCGTTCGGCCCACCTTTTGACGCCTGCGGAAACCGGGCCTTGTCCTGGCGATCTGCGAATATATTGGTTTTATCGATCCCGCGCACCATGATGTGATGCAGTGCGCCGGGAGCATTGAGACGGGCTTTGCGTGGCATGGGAGGATTTTATAACGATGAAGGCCTTTTAGTGAGAGTTATGCTCAATGCCTCAGCGAATCCATGGAGCGCTCCGTACACCTGCCGCTGCAGCGCCTATCGCGTCTGCCGCAGCCGCCTCATCTGCATGATCCCCGATTTGTTCGCCCGCTCAAGGAGGCATTCCTCCGCCGCGCGGTCAAGCAACGAGCAGTTCGTGAACATGCAGGACTTCTTCCTTGCCTTTGACCTCAGCCGAGAATTTCTTCCCCCACCGGAAACCCGCGCCTGCCAAAGCGTAGGTATGCTCCGACACGAGGATCGTGGTCCCCGCGTGCTTGTTGACCGCCTCAATGCGCGACGCGGTGTTCACCGTGTCCCCTATCGCCGTGTATTCCTTCTTCTTGTGAAAGCCAAGGCTTCCCAGAATGACGGTCCCGGTGTGAATGCCCACGCCAATGCGGAACTCATGATTGAAATGGCTCTGCAGATAGCGATTGAACTCAGGCAGCGCCCGCGCCATGTCCCGCGCCGCGCCGACCGCGAGCCGCGCGGAGTGCTCCTGCGCCGATCGGTCAAGGCCGAAGATGACCATGATCCCGTCGCCCATGTATTTATCTATGAAGCCGCCCTGGCGGTCGATGATCGCGCCAAGCGTCTCAAAATAGCGGTTCAGGATATGAATAACATCATAGGGCAGGGACCTTTCGGAGAACGCGGTAAACGAGCGGATATCGCAGAACAAGACCGTGACCTCTGCCCTCCCGGCCTGCGTCGCCCGGATCGGTCCGGCCTTCCTGAATGGCAACCTGGATATCCGCATCGTCAAGAACGAGGCGCCTGAGGCCCACGTCGCCGGTCACCGTCGTCTGACAGGCCAGTCTGATCTGGGGAGAGAATCCCTTCGTGCGGGCAAGGCGCGCTTCATCGGCATTCCGGGGCCGGCAGTTTTCCACGCCCTGCGTGACAAGAACGCGGCAGGTCGAGCACCGGGCCCGTCCGCCGCAGACATGCGTATGGGGGATGCCTGCTCCGAGCGACGCGTTCAGGATGGAGGTGTTGGAAGTCGTTTTCACATCCTTGTCATGGTCGAAATGCAGCGTCACGCCGGTCTCGGCTGCATTCGCTGTTTGGGAGACGTCAATGCCCGCTGGACGGTCTTCACCGGAGACAGTGAACCGTTCGAGATAAGATCCTGCCAGGTCTTTCAGCCTGGCGGCCATGGGCCGGTCGTCCTTTGCGCCGCACTGGCCGTGGATGCAGAAATACGCCACGTTGAAGCTGCTGCACCGGTCGTAAAGCGGACAGGTCACGCAATTGCAGCCTTCCTCCTTGATCGTGACAGCGCTCTTGCCTCCTGAGCAATACAGGGCTTCACCGCGCACCGCCGGGAAACTGGGACAGGTGGAGCAGGTGCAAAGCAGGAGGTTGGAAAGGGTCATGGGAATCGTCGGATGGTTCCGGCCCCGCGCCAGACGGTCTTTCGCCATCATCGGCGCCGCCATGTTCTTCGCCATGCCCTGCGGCGCCAGCCGCATCATCAGCATCAGCATCTTCAGTATCACTGGCCTTTCCTCCTCCCGAGAGGCGTCAGGCAGGCTCTGACAGGACTATAAGCTGTTTCATAGCTCCGCGTCCGGCGGATAATGACCTTCTCAGACATGTTCCTCTCCCATTGCCAAGAGCATTCAGCCTTTTGAGGGCATTGATGCTTTTCTGATAAGCTCCGCTGCCGCGCACCCTGTCAACGCTTTCTTCCAGATAGTACGGTTATGGATCAGCACGTTCAGAATCCGCGCAGCGGTTTCACGGCCCATGACCTCGTTCAGGTCCATACTTCCGGAAACATGACAATGCTTGCAGGCCATGTTACAGCGATATCCGAGGTTGACCTGCAATACCCTGTTTTCGATCGCCCCGCTAATTTGGCGGGAAAGGACTTCGACTGAGAGATCAGTCCGATGGCTTCGTTCAGTATTCTCTCTCTTGCCGATGCTCCCTTGGTCGCCATGGCAATCACCTCGACTATCAGGCGCAGTATCCGCCCACAGTGGTACGAGCAGTGGGCATTCGCGCATTATCAGGATTTAATGGCCGGACAGTCCTTCTCACTGAATCATCAGCTCCCCACCAAGGACGGGCTCACTCCCCGAAGCCCGGTCGGCCGCACTTAAGAAAACCGGGCAAACGGTACTGCGACCTCCAAGCTTCCCGTTGCCACCGGACTCACCGTAACGCCAGTGAACGGAGGCGGGGCCAATGTGAGCTGGAGCGCAGTGAGCGGGGCAACATCTTATTATGTAAATGTCTGGACGTTAGCAGGCGACATTTATACCGAGGTCGCCGGCGCTTGGGTAACATCAATTTCGGCCGTCATTCCGAATAAAACACTTACCCCAGGCGTCGAGTACGACATATATGTAACGGCGTGTGCATTGGACATGACCGATTTAAGCTCTGTTCCCCCTGCTGATCCCGGCGCTCAGGTGGACATGTCCGATACTACCTTTACTTATGAAACTATTGTTGCCCAGTGATTTTACTCTATGTAAGGAGGATTGACCTGATGAAAAAATTGAATACCAAATTAATTGCATTGCTTTTTGCCCTGTCCCTGTTATCTGCATGTGGCGGTGGCGGGGGTGGAGGAAGCACCTCAGGTGGCGGAAGTGGCGGCGATACGATGACTGTCAATGTAGTGAGCCTCTCAACGCCGACAACCACTACGACCTATACCGGGAGCATGAGCACAACGCCCGCTCTATTTGGCATGGTCAATACCTAGACGGCTGTTGAAATGGCCAGTCCCGCAGTGCAGGTGGATTTATGCGGAAATGGGGTAACTGCAGCCCCTTATTCTATTACGACGCCATACCTGGCATGCACGGGGCTCCGGTATTCGCTAAATAGCGGCGCCGCTATTTTTTCCAGCACTACCGGAACGATAACGCTTACGAGCGTGGGCAACGTGGGTCAGCAGATTACCGGTTCATTTGATGCAATAGTTTCCCAAACAACTCCATCAAATCTTGCCAATACATTGAGAATATGGGGAACATTCAGCGTAAACAGAGTGATGTAGTGGAACAGTACAATCGCACGTCTTGATGCATTTAAGATATTTTCGCCCATAGCAGAGTGATGAGTGAAACGGAGGTTTCCCATGTTTAGGCATAGCAAAATTCGTCTCATCTCAATGATTGCATTCGCGGCGTTGCTGTCCGTCAGTGCAGTCGTGGTCAGGGGCATGTCACCCGTACCGGTGACGGTGAAATTGACACCGGCGATGGTCTCGGTTGATACCACTGCCCTTGCTCCGAAGCTTGCCGAGGCCGCGATGAAGGAGGTATGGCGCCTCTTCGACCGCGATACCGAGACTGCCTATATGCCTCCGCAGACAGCGCGTGTCGAGGTGGCTTTCCCTGATTCCCGCACCCTCAGCCGCATCCGGGTGTACGGAGCCTCTTCGTATCTCGTCAACCTGTATCGTGACAACGCCGACAACTGGGAGCTTGTGCCCTCCCTCACCGGCCTGAACCTGACAGACCTTGGCTCATCCTGGAACGACATTACCGTTTCCGAACCTTTTTCATTTACCCGTCTTCTGCTTGAGTTCGTCCCCCAGGGGAACGTGACCTCTGGTGTCCGTGAGATCGAGCTCTGGGGACCCGAGAGTTCGAACGGGCAGGAGAGCGCTTCATCTATTACGCTCAGCGAACTTCGCACGCCCCAGGAGGCACTCGATATTTTGTCGAAGGGCTCGTCGCATGTTCTAGAGTTCTCTGCCGCGCCATCGGAACTTTCTGTAATCGAGGGGGCTACCCCGGCCGTGAGCATGGGGATCATTCAGAATCCGGCTTTGTTTAAACGCGCCTATATTTTGTACGATGGATACAATCTGGTACGGCCTGTCAGCCTCCAGCGCCGTATCAACGGTCTTTCCTGGGCAGGCGGTTTCGCCATACCTCAACCGGAGACTGCAACGCCTGCCTGGTCTTCATACCTCGAAGAGATCAATCCCGCGTGGCTGATCCAGGGCGAAAACACGATCGAGTTCCGCACGTCAACAGGAATGGCCACTATTCGGGGACTCAAGCTCATCGTCGAAGCCGACAGTGGGTGGAACT
This sequence comes from Nitrospirota bacterium, assembly GCA_043731355.1. Taxonomy (GTDB): domain Bacteria; phylum Nitrospirota; class UBA9217; order UBA9217; family UBA9217; genus GWC2-56-14. The sequence continues at coordinate 6,124 of JAYTJE010000060.1, read as the reverse complement.
CGGTTTCATCGGTCTCAGTTCCCGCGGCATACGACGGCAACGTAGCTACATCGTACAAAATAGCAGCATCCGCCACCAATCCCACTCTCGATATATCGTTTGAACAGACCGTCCAGCCGGAGATACTCAAACTGCATCTCGCCGGGCCGATGAACCTGACCGGCGGGCTCCAGTATTACAATGGGACAATATGGCAGGAGGTAAAAACAGGCTGGCAGCTTGATTTTTCAACGATGCAGTCAGGCTGGAACGAAATAGCCGTTCCTGCGCCGGTCCCGGCCCGGGCCTTGCGGCTGGTTTTTAACACCACCGGCTTGAGGATCAAGCCAGGCGTTCAGGTGGGGGCCGTCAATGAAGTTCGTGTATGCGGCAGCCCCACGGGGTCTCCTTCCGGCGATCCGCGCATCGTGATCAGCTATCCGCGTGACGGCGAGTACTTCGGCCGGACCGCGTATATTCAGGGCTTTGCAACGCCTGCATCAAATGCTTCCGGTGTTGCCCAGTTCAACATCGAAGGAAAAAGCGCATCGAACAGCGACGGTTCCTTTAGCCTTGCTCTGAATAAGGATGAGACGCGTTTTTACCCGCAGCCAGACAATGATCAGTGGGATCCGGCGGCAACTTCTACGTACGGCGGAAATGCGGGCGCCTCTCTTACCCTGTTGCTCAACAAAAATTCCGGAGATGCGGGGTCCACGGATCCCAAGAATGAGAACAGGGGTAACGCTCCCTTTGCCGACAACCGGGAAAAATTCACCGACCGGGTAAGCCCCGGTCAGGCAAAGAAGATCCAGTACAAGGGCGTGACCCTCGATATTCCCGCCGGCGCGGTTGATAAAGACACGGATATCACCATCGTCCCCCTCGCAGACCCGGACCTTGCCCGTCTCAACCCCGGCATGATCAACGTTACTTTCCCCGATGCGGGCTATCGGTTCCTGCCTCACGGCATGAAGTTCAAGAAGCCGATCAAGATTTCCTTCGGATATTCGAAGCAGCTCTTTGCCGCCGGCCAGGTGGACGACGAAGTCAACATGTACTACTACGACGAATCGTTCCTGCGCTGGGTGAAACTGAACCGCATGAAGGTCGATCCCGCTCTCTCCGTCGTGGAATCGCAGAGCGACCATTTCACGGACATCATCAATTCAACGCTCGTGGTGCCCGAGCATCCCCAGGCGCTGTCGTTCAACCCGAATTCGATCAAGGACATCAAGGCCGCAGATCCTTCCGCCAATATCAACCTCATCGAACCTCCGAAGGCCAATAACAAAGGCTCAGCCGGTTTGAGCTATCCCATTGAAGTTCCGCCCGGCCGCAATAAACTCCAGCCGAGTCTCGCCGTACAGTACAATTCGTCCGGCGGAAACGGATGGATGGGCCTGGGCTGGGACATCACAATGCCGGCTATCTCGGTTGATACCCGCTGGGGTGCCGCGCGTTATGACGGAGCGAAGGAAACCGAAACGTACATGATCGACGGCGAGGAGATGACGCCCGTTGCCCATCGCGGGGAATTGAAACTTCGCAAAGAAGGGGGCACCGTTCTATCGACGGGAGAAACAGTAAAGACGTTTCATACCCGCGTGGAAGGCCAGTTCCGGAAAATTATACGTCATGGGACAGAGCCCAGTAATTACTGGTGGGAAGTCATCGATAAGAATGGGACCAGGTATCTTTACGGAGGCGTCGATACGAGCGGGCCAGTTTCCGACTCGGTATTGACAGACAAGGACGGCAACGTATTCCTTTGGGCCCTGCGGGAAATACGCGACAGGAACAACAACTTCGTCAGGTACCACTGTGTTCGCGTGAGTGATTCCGGCGTAGCGGGGGGCGCCTCCGGCGTCAATCTCTACCTTCAAAGGATCACTTACACCGGGAGCGGCACGACCGAGGGCCAATATTCGGTTACCTTCGTACGCGACCGGGAACTGGGCGAGCAGCTTCGCACCGACAAGCAGATCGACGGCCGCGGCGGATTCAAACGGGTGACCGCTGATTTACTGCGGAAAGTGGACGTGAGCCTCGGCTCCCAGCTCATCCGCCGTTACGAATTCCACTACAACGACAAACCATACGAAGACAACCGACCGGGCACGGCATTCTATAAAACGCTGCTCACCTCTATCGCCCAGAAAGGGGCGAACGATACGTTCTTCAACAAGCACGAATTCCGTTATTACGACGAGGCCCGCAACGCAAGCGGAACTTACCACGGTTTCCAGCCCACGTCCTGGACAGCCGGGAACGACACTATCAGCGCCGGTCTCATGGGCTATGGCGATGCAAGTGCGCTCGGGGGCAACACCAGTCAGAGTAAGGGCGGCCACCTGTACCTCGGCATCGGCACGACCGGAGACACGTCGAGCAAAAATGTGACCGGGGGGTTCAAGATCGGTTACAGCACATCCGACGGAGAAGCGCTCGTAGCCATGGCAGACATGGACGGTGACGGACTGCCGGACAAAATATTCAAGAACGGCGGATATTATTACCGGAAAAACCTCTCCGGCCCGCACGGCAGCCGGTCATTCGGCGAACCTGTCCTCATCGGCCTGCCCGGGATCTCGCATGACAGTGTTACCTCAACCACATGGGGCATTCAACTCTTTTTCTACGTGCCTCTGCAATACGATAGCAACAATGCCGAAACCCAGAACGATACCTACTTCAGTGACGTGAATGGTGACGGACTCACTGACGTGGTGAGCGGGGGCGTGGTCTATTTCAATCATCTTAATGAGAATGACGTTCCCACCTTCACCGCGAATAGCGCCGACACGCCTGTTCCGATCACCAGCGGGAAGGTCGACACCAACGGTCTGTTGCCGGACCCGAGCGGAGAAGAAGCTAAGCGCGCCGATTACTTCCCGCTTCTGGACGCGGTGCGCCGCTGGGTAGCGCCTTACGACGGCACCGTGAGCATCGACGCGCCGGTGCACCTGATCCAGGACACAAGCGAAGACCCCACAAAATATACGAAAGCAGACGGAGTGCAGGTCGCGATCCAGCTCGAAGGAGCGGAACTATGGTCTGTGCAAACGGTGTCCGTGAATCCGGAAAACCCGGCATCGCCCCGGATTCTTGCCGATGATTACACAACTCATACTCCGACCGGCGTTACCAATATTCAGGTCAAACGGGGCGACCGCCTCTACTTCCGCGTACAATCCGCGTACAATGGCCTTTATGATCAGGTCGAATGGGACCCCATCATCACCTACGTCAGCATGGATACAGCGCGCACGGACGTCAACAGCTTGACGGAGTATGCCTATCGCGCCTCGCAGGATTTCACGCTCGCAGGCCGCCGCAGCACCCTCACCCTGCCAGCGACCGGTACGCTGCACCTCGCAGGCACCTGGAAGAAAAAAGACACCACAACGGACGATGTCACACTGTTGATCACCAGGAACGGCGCGGACGTTTACAGCCATACGCTCGGTTTTGCCGAGACGAATGTCGTGGTCAATCTTTCCGAGGATATCGCGGTCACGAAGGAGGATGTGCTCGAGTGGCGCATCAAGGCCGATTCGCCTATTGACGTTACTCAGATACAATTCACGCCGAGCGCTTACTATACCGCCATTGACGGGATTGACAGGGTCACCGACGAAGACGGGAACTACATGCTCAAGATCAATCCATTGTATGATATCGATCTTTACCCCGTCAACACGCTGACCGCGCCGCAATCGTCCCTGGTTACGACACAAACAGGGACCTTGACGGTCGTTCCGTCCGTGAGTTTCGATAATCAAGCTCCCTTGGGCGACATCGCCTTTACCGTAAAAAAGAGGGGCTCGCTTCTCGGAAAGGGCCTCATTACTCTTTCCAGGGATGTTGACGGCAACCTGATTATCAGTTCCCCGACGCTTGCTGTTCCCGTAAGCAAGGACGATGAATTGTTCTTCGATTTCAGCACACGTGATACGAACCTTGCCGCACATCTCGTTTCGAGCAGCGTGCAAGTCACCTATAACACGAAGAGCGTTCCGGTCACGTACCTCGACGCGCCGAGCGCTTTTCACAGCGCAGCTGTGGATAATGCTTTCCCCGTGCCCTTCAGAGGCTGGGGAGCGGTGGGTTACAACGGCAACAGTCCGCGCGACAGCCAGCCTATAGACCAATCGCTTCTGGTGCTCGACAGCTCCTTTGATCCGGAGAACGCGCGGGTCTATCCCTTTGCGCCGGATGCAGAAAAGGCGCTCTGGGGCGGGATGGAAAACACTGCCTGGGTTAAGTCAGGAGAAGCAACGTCGTCGCGTCTTGGGCTCAAGGACATCCGCATGCTGCATTCCGAGGATTTTGCCGGGGCCATAGCTCCGCCCCGCATTTCCAAGTCTACGAATGATGCGGGAACGCTCATTGTCAGCGCCAGTGAGGGCGACAGCGAGAGCAGGGTCGATTTCCAGGATCTGAACGGCGACCGTTTCCCGGACGTGATCGGAAATTCCGGCGTCCAGTATACGGCCGCAACCGGGGAACTTGCTTCCGGCACATCCGGCGGTGCGGGACTGGGTTCAGCGCGTTCCAGCAGCAACGAAAGTTTTAACGTAAGCTCCGACGCCGCAGGCAACATCGCAGCGGCGATCGGCAACGGCAAGGGCGATGTCGCACCGAGCGGCCAGAAAGGCGCAGCCTCGGGCCAGCAGAGCACTGATATGCCGAGGCTCGGGCTAAGCGCTAACGGAGGGCATGGCACCTCCGATACGGACTACGACCTTATCGACATCAACGGCGACGGTCTGCCGGACAAGGTGTCCAATGGAGGCGGTGTCGGGCTGAATCTGGGCTACCGGTTCGCAGGGGATGCCGGCGGATGGGGCGCTGTCAACAGCGGCTATACCGATAACGCAGGCGTGAGCATGAGCTTCAATTCCAATTGGTACAGCCTTGCCGGCGGTTTAAACATCGGGTTGGACGAGACGAAAAGCACCGAAACCTACCTTGATATCAACGGAGACGGCCTGCCGGACAAGATCTCGGGCAGCAGCGTGATGCTGAATACCGGCTCCAGCTTCGTCGGTCCCATAACCTGGGCGGGAGCCTCCGGCGACACGGCGAAGGACAAGCACGTTTCCATGGGCGGGGGCTTATACTTCACGATCGGATTCAACTTTACCTATGTCCGCATCGTGATCAACATCGGGGGAAACTATTCGCAGAACATAGGCCGTCCCGAGATCGCCTACCGCGACATCGATGGCGACGGTTATGTAGATCTGCTGACCTCCACGAAGGCCAACGAACTGGGCGTGTCACTCAACCAGGTCGGCCGCACGAACCTGTTAAAGAGCGTTAAGCGTCCTTTGGGCGGGAAGTTCGAAATCAACTACATGCGTGAAGGCAACACCTACGAAATGCCGCAGAGCCAGTGGATCATGACCAATGTCAATCTTACAGACGGCATGGGCAATACCTATCGCACGGACTACGCCTATGCCGATCCTCACCAGGACCGGTATGAGCGCGAGTTCTACGGCTTCAAGACCGTCAAGGAGACCCACGCTTTGGGGACGGGCATCGCCAGAGAGATCACTCAGACGTACTATACGGGCGATTACTACCGCAAGGGCCTGGTGCAGTCAACAATAACAAGGGACATGAAAACAAATCCCGGTTTCGTGTGGTCCAAATCCGAGAACGATTTTCAAACACTGGCGATCAAGGACGACAAGGGAAATGCACTCGATTACGGCGGCTTCCCGGCCCTCCGTACAACTACAACTTACTTCTTCGACGGGTCCTCGACAGGCGAAGCCGAGAGGAAAAAAACCTATCAAACATTTGAATATGACGACTACGGCAATGTCAAAACGTTCAGGGACTTTGGAGAATTGCTGGATGGCGATGATGACGTGCGGGCGGATATCGACTATTATAATGACCCGATTAACTCCATCATCAAGCCCGGCACGATCATCGTTTCGCACGGCAGCACCCAACTGCGGAAAAGAGTCGCGACCTATTACGGCAATGGAAATCTCCACACCCTCACCCAGCACAATACGAAGGGCCCGGTGTTGTTTTCCGAATTAATCCGGTCTAATCTTCCTGATTAAAGCAACCCTTTCACATTCGTCCGGCCTCTTTGAAGCAAAAGAACCGGAGGGATCGC
>JAYTJE010000059.1:0-5055 GCA_043731355.1 Nitrospirota bacterium | reverse complement strand
GAACGCGCGGTTGCAACTGACCCTGTTACCGAATACAACGTAACACATGGATATAACTGGGGCTGATTAGCCAGGTGACGCTAACCGACTACCCCCCTTTTCGGCTAATACCCCGTCAACGAAAAATGCATGAAATCCTTCTGTTTGCCGGCGATCTCGCCTCCCCATTTGAAACCAGCCTGCATTTCGTACGAACATTCTGAAGGTTCGGGCTTTACGGCTCTCTCGGCCCCTGATGATCGTGACACCATAAGGCCGGTCAGGAACACGGTTACCGAAAACAGGCGCATTATTCCGGCTCGAATGCGGCGATTCATTCCACCACCATCTCTATCGAGTCGCCGATGTTTGACGGCGTTACGGCCGTGATGCGGAATTTCCCCTCCTCCAGCGGCCAATAAGCCTGGTACGGGGGACCGGTACGTTTGAACAATTTTCCGTTCACGAACCAGTCAACGTACGAAGCCGGGTGGTCCAAAACAGCCTGGAACTTTATCTGCTGGTTCCTTTCATAGCCGTTCAGAACGAACCGGTCGCGGTCCAGGGGATACACGATCTTGATCGCAGCGTCACCAGGAGCAACATGGCTCTCTGCCTGATCAGGTGCGGCACTGCCGATAGAATAGTGACGGTTGCCGCGTTGCGGCTCGATCGGCTCCGAAACAATATGAACGGATTTCGCTATTTTGATATTTCGCGCGTGTATGCCCGGCTCTGGCTGATCCGTTCCCTCCAGGGGGTCCTGAAATACGGTGTTCAGGTCGTCGCCGAAGCCCGCGAGTCTGAACCTACCCGCCGAACCAATATTGTTCTTGTCATAGAGCCAGCCTGCATAGTGTGCGGAAAGCTCATGCCGTTTCACGTTCCCGGTATGAAAGGTGCAGGTCTCGCGCGGCCCGGTCCCGGCAATGAACAGTTCCTTGAGAGTATGGTCGCAGTACGGCGAGGGTTTCATGCCTGAGTATCCGCAGACCGTCACGCGCCTGAGCCCCTTTGGCTGTTTGAACCACACCGGCTCGGACTGAGGGTAGAGCCAGGTCATGACGTCCGCGAAGATCGGGACCGCTGCTGAGGAGCCGCTCAAATTCTTCGTCGCTGATCCGTCGAAATTTCCTACCCAGACAGCAACGGTATAATCGGGAGTATAGCCCACGGCCCAGAGATCACGAAAGAAGGTGCTCGTCCCGGTCTTGATCGCCACCCGAAAGGGAAAATCCATCATGAGCCTGCTGCGATTAAAGGTGAGCGCCCGCGCTGTGGGGTCAGAAAGGATGTCGGATATGATGTACGCAGTCTGCGGCAGCAGGATGTATCGTGATTCGTGAGAAGTTACCCCCTGACTCCTGACTCCTGACTCCTGGCTTCCCAGGACGTAATTCACCTGCCTGTAAACTCCCCCATTCGCAAGCATGGCAAAAGCTGTTGCCAATTGCTCCGGACTTACTTCGGGATTGCCGATTGCCATGCCCAGTCCATAATGCTCGGGCCCCAATTCCGGCCGGTTAATAAGGTCCAGGCGCACCAGCATCTCGTAGAACCGGTCTTCTCCCATGCGTTGGAGCGTCTTGACCGCTGAAAGGTTCAGGGAATTGCCGAGGGCCGAACGCACGGTCACCGGGCCGTACTCTTTCCGGTCGAAGTTCAAAGGCGAGTACTGTCCCTCGCGCGACCGGTATTTTTTTTCGGTGTCCTGTAAAAGCGTTGCAACCGTCTCGCCTGATTCGATCGCCAGGGCGTAAAGGAACGGCTTCAAGGCGGAACCAGCGGATCGGAACGCCCTGACCCCGTTATTGAACCCGTCGTTCTTCTCGCTGTATTCGAGGGAGCCGACCGAGGCAAGCACCTCCATGGTCGGATTATGGATCACGATAACAGCGACCTGGGTTGCCCCGCGATACTTCAGCCGATCGGCGTGGGAAGCGAGGATCTCCTGCACACGGGTCTGAAGGTCGAGGTCGATGGTCGTCCTGACCCTGTTGCCGGCAATACCTTGCTTCAGGAGCATGTCAACCACATGGGGCGCAGCAGAGGCAAACACGAACTTTTCCATGCGTGGCTTCTTTTCCTGTGCAAGAAGGCACTTCTCATGTGAGAGCAGTCCCAAAACCTCCATCCTGCCGAGGACCCAATTCCGCCTATCCATCAGCCGCTCAAATCCACTCCCATAGGGATTGAGCATCCCGGGCGCCTTTGGCAGAGAAGCCAGAAGAGCAGCCTCGGATACAGAAAGATTTTTCACCGAAGTCCTGAAGTAAGCCCGCGCCGCCGTTTCCACACCCACAAGGTTGTTCCCCATAGGCACCCGGTTCAGGTACTGTTCCAGAATCTCGTCCTTCGAGAACATCCGCTCCATCTTTACACTCCGGACGATCTCGATGAGCTTGTCGCGATAGCTCCTTTTTCTCTTTGTTGTTTTGTTTCCAGATGTATTGTCGTCAATTCCGAATTCCGCATTCCGCATTCCGCATTCGCCACACGCCAGCCTCACGACCTGCTGCGATATGGTCGATGCTCCCGACACGATCTTCTTCTTCGCAATATTCCTCCATGCAGCGCGCATGATCGCCACGGCATCAAACCCATGATGCCGATAGAACCGTTCATCCTCGGCTGCGATGAATGCATTCCGCACGGTGACAGGGATCTCAGAGAGAGGCACCCACCGCGCACGCTCACCTTTCAGGTCCGGCAAAAACCGCAACTCGCGACCGTTCCGGTCTACAAACACCGTGCCCCGGCCTGCGGATGTATTCTTTGAGAGGAGCGAAGGGTCAAAGTCTACCGAACGGTAGAATAACAGGGCTGAGAGACAGGTTGCGAGCGTAGCAATAAATAATGCAAGCGATATGCGTATGATGATCCTATGGTTCATAGTTTTGACAACATAAACGCTGTAGGCACGTAGTTTATCACGCCAATCCTTATCTCTTTGAATTATAATCCTTGCCGTATTTCTCTCTGTGTACGCCCTTTAGCTCATTTTGATTACTCGGCCTGCCAACGACATGCTCAGCTTTGCGTGATCGTTTGTATTGCCGATACAGCAAAGCCAATGGAACAAAACAGAGGATCAAGGAAATGACGGTAATCCGAGAGGCGTTCTTCAAGGCATTGTATCTACTGTTATAGCTCGTTCCTATTGCATTCAGATCCGTGCTTACCGGACCCAGGTCGTCCAAAGTGCCGACATCATAACGCGTGACCTTTCTGTTAACCGTATCGCTTACGTAAACAATGTTTTTCTGAAGAGCGATATCTCCAACAGACACGGGACCTGCGGGATGCGGTATCGTGTTCAACACAATTCCAGTCCCGTCATATACCGCTATGCGGCAATGCTCAAAAAGCATGTTGCACTCGATGGTAGCAATACGATCTTCCGCAACATCAAAATCAGTGATCAGACTATCGAGCCGGTTTCCTTTCGGTTCAGCGACCGATTTGATAAATGTCCCGTCAATCGAAAAGACGTCCACTCCGGAACGCATCACGTTGCCGACGTACAACAGGTTGTCCCGGAAGCGGAGATCCTTCGGCGAAGACAGTGCCCCGCGTCCGAAGCCACATGTGCCAAACGATCTCATATACCGACCCTCGCTGTCATACGTATGTATGCGATTCCCGCCGCTATCGGTGACATATATAGCGTTATGGTGCTCATCGATCACTGCGTTCAGGTGCGCGTCGATTTGCGGGCCGCCTTGCAATGGTATGGAGGAAATGCCGCTGGCGCTGAATAGATGCACAGCGTGGTTTCGCCAATCAGAAACGAGAAGGTCGTTGTTGTGCCAGGAAAGCTGACAGGGAAGAATATAATCAGGAATGTGTATCGTTCTGACGATCGTGCCATTGGTATCGCTAACATAAATGGAATCCCCATAAAGGACCGCTATTGCGTCATCGGATACGGCAAGCCAATAGGGATAGGGAACTGCGCCAGCCTCGTGTTCCAGCCAGAATCGAATTCCCGCTAAGGAAAATATGAGGAGCATCAGTATCACGATATTGACCTTAAATTTATTCGGGAGGGCGGATGTGCGATTTATTGCCATTGTAACCTCGTGAGGTATGGGCATCTTTGGGGGGCGTTGTTTCTATCTATGATCTCTATCCTATTTACGAGGAGGAAGTAAAGCAAGCATAGAAACAACGTCCCCTGGTTCTTTTCCTGGTTCTTTTCTGGTTCTTTTTCGGACACTACGTTCCTTTTAGTCTCTCTGTCGATCTCAACCCGGGGACATTAGTTCATTTTTTGCGTCCTCTACAATCTCCACCTCAATACTTCTGATATCACGAGAGAGAGCCTTCACCGCTTCAACCACATCAACGCCAGCATCCGTTATATTTGACACTTTTGCCATGGCATCTCTGATTTGCTTAATTCTTATCAACCTATCTTTCCCCAAAACCATACCAGCAAGAGCCTCACATTTCTGAATCGCTTCGACTGCCGAAAGGAGTTCATTAATAGGGTTATCTCCGCTGACTATATTCTTACCCTGCTTAAAACTTAAAGCTAACTTTAATAACGTAAAACGAATTAACGACAATGCCTCCAACAATTCCTTGTATATCTGTCGTTTAAACACCCATTGTTCCCTTGCCTTCCAGTTTTCATGAGCGATAGAAGTCTTAATTTGTTCAGCAGCCTCGGTCGTTTTGGTCAATTGCTCAAGAACCTGATCAAAATCCGCTTTTGTCGCAAAGTTTTTACCTCTCATTTTAAAATACGAAGAAATGAAACTTCCTAATCCACCACCAATAAAAGACAAAAGGATAATCCAAAGATAAATTTTCCAGTCAAATAATACCTGCTTAGCAAGCAATTCTGCCAAGTCCTTCACTGACTGACTGTCCATTTGGCCTCCAGAAGTACAAGTGTTTTTGATGAATGCAAAAATCATTAACCATTCGGTATGTTGGGTAGGACGAAGTAAAACCCAACGTCTTTTTAAGTGGGTCTTCTCCATGTCGTGTACATGAAATAATGCCAAAAATGATATAGCGTCCGCTCTGGGAGCGGATTTAATGATTGTTAGTGAGGCATAAAAAGTG
>JAYTJE010000058.1:0-5694 GCA_043731355.1 Nitrospirota bacterium | reverse complement strand
AATACGAAGGCGCCTTCTATCACGTCATCACCCGCGGGAATCAGCGTCAGAGGATATTTCGAGAGACCGCGGACTTTCAAAAGTATCTTCTGCTCCTCACAGTCTATAAAAACCGCACCGGTTGCCGCATTTATGCATACGTCCTCATGAACAATCACGTTCATCTGCTCATTGAAACCAGGGATGTCCCTCTTTCCAAAATCATGCAGGGTTTCAATCAGACATACACTATGTTCTACAATCGGAAATACCGCACCGTCGGCCATCTTTTTCAGGGCAGGTACAAAGCCATACTCTGCGATAGAGAAGCTTACCTGCTCGGCCTCCTCAAATAAACTATGTGAGAGTACTTGAACTGCTGCGAAAAAATGATGTTGAATCGAGTATAGAACTTCTTGAAAAATTTACAGATGTAGAACTCGATAGTTTGAGTACATATAGCAATACACCATTAAAGAAAGAAACGAGGAGATCATTGCGGACAAAAAAATCAGCCTTATCCGTGTTGCATCCGTGTAAATCCGTGTCCAATGCCTTTTTTAAGCTTATGATTTACGTCATACCCACCCCCGAACATCCATGCTATAGTATGCTCAACAATCAAACAAGGAGGCTGCCATGATAACGGAAAAGAAGAAAGTGACCAAGGACACGAACATCGGCGAGGTGATCAACATGAGCCCCGGGGCAAAAGCGGTGATCCAGAAGTATTTCGGCAACGGCTGTTTCACCTGCGCGGGGATCAACGTGGAATCGATCTCGTTCGGCGCCATGATGCATAATCTCGATCCGAACAAGATCGTCGACGAAATCAACGCTTTGGAGGGTTAAAATGGCTGACAAAGAAATAAAATGTTTTGTTTGCGGCACGGACGACAAGACCAGGGTCTATCTCCCCTGCTACTCGGAAGGAAAAGAAAAGATCGTATGCACCCGCTGCCTCCCCATGCTGATCCACGGGGCGCATTAGCCTCTAACAGGTTGTTGAAATGTATTTTAAGGTGTCATCCTGAACGAAGTGAAGGATCTGAAGTAGTTGTAAAACAGAGATTCTTCGCTACGCTCAGAATGACAAATTCTGTGATATTTCGAATTGAATCAAGGTTCCCTTTGCGCTCTTTGCGCCTCAGAGTGGCCCGTTTATCGGCCATTGCGAGACACGCCTTTTGGTTCCGGCTTTTGAGATTAATGTCTTTCCCCCGTCCCTCGATGAAATCCCCCCGGTAGACCTCATCGAGGGACTTTTTTGTCCTGCTCCCGGCAAAAGTTCTGGAATTCTCTTCGCGATGCTGGTACACTGGGCCATGAAAAATGAACTTGCGATCATCCTGGTGAGCGGCGGTATGGACAGCTGCGTCACCGCCGCCATTGCAAACGAGAAATACCGGCTCGCCTTCCTGCATGTCAACTACGGCCAGCGCACCGAGGCGCGGGAACTTCAGGCATTCAACGAAATAGCCGATTTTTATAAAGCCGAGAAACGCCTGACCGTAAGCATCGAGCACCTGAAGGTCATCGGCGGCTCCGCCCTCACGGACACGAACATCCCGGTCCCCGAATCCGGCGATTCTCAATCCGAAATCCGAAATCCGAAATCCGAAATTCCTGCGACATACGTCCCCTTCCGGAACGCCCATCTGCTCTCGATCGCCACCTCCTGGGCGGAGGTGATCGGGGCTACCAAGATCCTTATCGGAGCGGTTGAAGAAGACAGCTCAGGCTACCCGGACTGCAGGGAAGTGTTCTACCGCGCTTTCAACCAGGTCATCATGATGGGCACGAAACCGGAGACCAGGATCACCATAGAGACCCCGCTCATCCACTTGAAAAAGGCCCAGATCGTGAAAAAAGGTCAAGAGCTCGGTGCGCCGCTGCGCCTGACCTGGAGCTGCTACCAGAACAGCGAACGGGCCTGCGGGAAATGCGAGAGCTGCGCGCTGCGTTTGAAGGGATTTACTGAAGCCGGAATGAAAGACCCGATACTGTATGAACCGGATACGCTCAAATCCTAAAAAAAGCTGGTGACCACCAGCACCAGCGTCAATGCGACCATGATCAGGATCGTTGCCCACGCAATGACGTTAAAGGTCCTGGAATTCGTGTAATCCCCCATAAGATCCTTATCATTGATCAGGATAAGCATGAATATCAGCACGAACGGCAGCATGATCCCGTTCACCACCTGGGACAGAAGCATGATCGGGACAAGCGGTGCATTCGGTATGAGGATAATGAGCGCGCCGACCACGATCAAGCCGGTATAGAGCCACATGAACTGGGGAGCTGTTTTGAAGTTTTTGTCGATCCCCGACTCCCACCCCATTCCCTCACATACATAATAAGCGGTCGCCAGCGGCAGAATGGATGCGGCGAAGAGCGATGCATTTGCAAGCCCGATAGCGAACAGTATCGACGCGTTCTTTCCCGCAAGCGGAAAAAGCGCTACTGCTGCATCCTTTGCATCGGTAATCCTGATACCGCCGGAATACATGGTCGCGGCGCAGGCGACGATAATAAAAAACGCTATCACGTCGGTCATGATACACCCGACGATGACGTCCATGCGGGATGCGCCGTAATTTTCCACCTTGATATTTTTTTCGACCACTGCGGACTGGAGATAGAACTGCATCCAGGGAGCGATAGTGGTACCGACAATGCCGATCACCATCATAAGATAGGACGCCTTAAAATCAAAGGACGGTTTTACTGTTGCGATCATGATCTCGCCCCACGGAGGATGAACGAGATAGGCCGAAACGATATAGGTCAGAAAAACAGTGCATGCAATAAGAAAGATCCTCTCCACAAATCGGTAGGTGCCCTTTACCACGAGCAGCCAGACCGCCAGCGCCCCGATGGGAACCGAAATATACTTGTTCACGCCGAAGATCTCCATGGAGGATGCCCATCCGGCGAATTCGGCCACGGTATTTCCCATGTCGGCAAGCAGCAGGCTCAGCATAAGGAAGAACGTTGCCTTGACCCCAAATTTTTCCCGGATCAGGTCGGCAAGCGTTTTGCCGGTAACGACGCCCATACGGGCGCACATTTCCTGCACAACGATCAGCGCAATAGTGATGGGAATGAGCGTCCAGAGCAAAGAATAGCCGAAGTGAGCGCCAGCCACAGAATAGGTCGCAATGCCGCCGGCATCGTTGTCCACGTTCGCCGTTATGATGCCCGGTCCGAGCACGGATAGAAATACCAGAATTTTTTTCTTATTCATTGTACAGGCTACCTATGAGCAGTCTTCGAATTCCGATTGTTCCGCAGACCAGAGAAGATCATCGTTTCCTGCGTCTCTTGCGTGATGCCGTGGGCAGGAGGAAATCCAGCACATCGTCAACCGTCACGATCCCGCGCATGACCATATTCTCGTCCATCACGGGAACCGCAAGAAAATTGTACTTGGAAATGAGCTCGGCCACATCATTTTGTTTCGCGTCAGGAGGAAGGGTCTTGACCGGCGATTTCATGATCTCATGCATTTTCTCGTGCGGCCGGGCAAGGATGAGGTTCTTGAGCGAGATCACTCCCACCAGATGCTCTTCTGCGTCGACGATGTAGAGGTAGTAGATCGATTCCACATCCGGCGCCGCCAGGCGAAGGTCCCTGATCGCGTCTTCAACAGTCATGTCTTCAGGGAACGAAAGGAACTCCGTGGTCATGAGCCCGCCCGCGGTGTTGTCCTCGTGCTCAAGCAGTTCCTGAACGTCCTCGGCCTCATCCTTGTCCATAAGCTGGATAAGTTCCTGGGCCCGGGCCTCGGGCAGGTCGCCCAGCACGTCAGCCGCCTCGTCAGGAGGCATCTGTTCCAGAATGTCGGAAGCCTTCTCATTGGTCATGTCTTCGAGGATATCCGCCTGCACCTGCGGTTCCAGCTCGTGCAGGGCCTCGGCCGCAGTCTCAACGTCCAGACTGCCGAAGATGGCGGTCCGCTCCTTCTGGGATACCTCGCTGATGATCTCGGCAAGGTCGGCCGGATGCAGCTTGGCGACCTTGGATCCCGATATGGTGAGCGTGAGCTTCGACAGGCGCGGCTGCACGGTCTGCAGATAATGCCATCCGATCAGTTTATGCTGGAGCTTATACCCGAACAGAGACAGCGCCTTTTCCCCGCGGGCTTCGACTCCGAGCCGCCGCAGAATGCCGCGCAGCCCGATATCGGCCGCCACGAGACAGAGCTTCCCGTAAACATCGCCCAGTTCGAGATCGTTCACGCGCACCAGCTTGGCGCCGTCTATGTCCACGATCTGCTTGTCCAGCATGTCACGCCCGATCAGGATGTCGCTCGGCACGACCGAAGCGGGGGCGAGCTGTGCGCTGAGAATATTGATGGAAATGACGCGGCGATTAAAGAGATTGACAAGGTCCCAGGGAATGACGCAGGTGGTCCTGCCGGCTGTAACGACAAGGGCCGAGACCGCGGGAAAGGGTTCGCCCGGACTGATAACGATGTCCTTGAGCTTGCCGAGCTCCTCGCCCTTTTGATCGAGCACCGGTTTGTTGAGGATCTCGCTGACAAAGATTTCTCCGGCAAAAAAGGGCATCGGTCTCTCCGGCGGCAGGGGTATGAATAGTGGACGAAGAGTATACCAGCCCACCGGGTATGTCAAGGAAAAACCCGTTAAAACAGCTTCATAGGCTACCCTGAAAGCAATACAGGTCTTTGAGACTCAGGATTTTCCGAGGATACGCGCCGTTGTTGATGCTTAGTACATAAATCTATAAATCATAGCAATATTGATATAAAAAAAATTAACATGTCATGACACATGATTTCTGATATAGTTTCGGTGGTTTAGAGCGCCTGTTCCCTGCACACGAACATGGAACACGGCCGATTGAAAGGAGATTCACTTCATGCCGGAACAAACGATCAAAGACATCAAAAAAGAAATTTTCCTGATCATGCATAAAGCCCAGGAAATGCTGGAGCTTGTCGAGGACGGTTTTACGAAGAGCAAGCTGGCGTCCTTAGACAAGGCTGAAGAGCTCGCCCTCGAGATTCATAAAAGGGAAGATGCGCTGACCTCGGCCCTCGCCAAGATGGCAGCCTCGAACGCTGAAGCCCGGGCCATCCTCGGCGTACCCGCGCAAATCGAGAAGATCGCCACAGCCATCAAGCGGATCCTTGACAACAGCAGGATACGGATCAAGGAAGGGCAGCTGTTCAGCGACAAGGCAATCAACGAAACCGGCAAGCTCTTTACGAAGATGAAAGACGTTTTGAAGAAGGCCGGCGAGGCGGCGGTCACCGGCGCCAAAGCCGTGGTGGCAACGGTCATTGCCGACAGCAACACCATCGAGCGCATGACCAGCGAGTTCGCCACCGCCCATGAGGACCGGCTGGCTTCAGGTGAGTGCGTTCCCAAAGCCTCATCGACCTACCTCTGTCTGCTGTATGCTTTTGAGGAAATCGCCGCTCACGTCAAGGAAGCCACCGCAAAAATGGCAGTGAAGTAGCGCTCAAACTGGTCCGGCGTTGCCGCTTCACCCAATCTTCGTACCGCCATGGCCTTTGGTCATGGCGGTATTCATTTAAAGACCTTTTTATCCGCAGATTTCGCAGATGACGCAGATTTTAAAAACTGGGTCTTCTCCATGTCGTGTACATGAAATAATGCCAAAAATGATATAGCGTCCGCTCTGGGAGCGGATTTAATGATTGTTAGTGAGGCATAAAAAGTG
>JAYTJE010000057.1:0-38306 GCA_043731355.1 Nitrospirota bacterium | reverse complement strand
ATACCAGCCCGCCGATGATCGCCACCATCAGAGCCAATAGCATTGCAACGAGAAAGCGTTTTTTACTCACCATGAACTTCATGATAAACCTCCTTTTTTTCCCTTCACTCGTTTTTCACGTGAACATCACACCGTGCTAAATTGCGTATTGTTCGTGCCGCAGTCTAACAACTGCCTGTCGCTGAAGTCCTGCAGGTATACAGCCTGACGGATCGGGTGTTTGGCGCCAGTGCGGCAGGCACACCCGTGCCATCGTTAGTAATCAATATCAACCTGCAGCGTGTACGTCGGTTTGTAATTGCTGTTGTTGTACTTGTCCTGGCCGAGGATGACGCCCACGTTCGGGGCGAACTTCCAGGCAACGCCGTAGCTCAGCGCGCCGTAGCTGTTCTCGCCGCCCATGTAGTCAACCGCAACCCAGAGCTTGTCAGAGATTTCCGTAATGGTACGGTCCCACGATGCCAGCACACCGGTCTCGTCCTTCTTGCCGTTCTTGTCGAGCAGCATCTTGTCGTTGCCTTGATAATATCCGACCGAAACCCTTCCCAGTACGCCAAAGGTCTTTGCCACGATGCCGTAGGCGATATTATAGTCCGTGCCCCAGCCGGAAGCGGCCGTGTACTTCCTGGTGCCAAAATCATACCCGCCGATGGCGATGGCAGGCGAACCAGCGAAGAGCGAACCTTCAGGAGTGCCGAGCTTTGCGTTGAAGTAGATCGGCGCGGAATCGTAAGGTTCGATGCCGTAGGTCCGCTGATCAATGCCCACTTCCATCTGGACCTTCTCAAAGGGAAGCACGCCGACGGTGATGCCGTTGTTGATGACGTTCGGTTCCCGGTTGGTGCTGCTCTGTTTCCGGGCCTTGATGTACTCGTCAAAACCGAGGTGCCACTTCATGTAAGGCTGGATGTCCGAAGACGGTATCCAGATCTGCGTTGACGGTGTTGCCTGTGCCGCGCCTGCTGCCACCAGAATAAAACCGACGATCAATAGAATCTTTTTCATTGTATCCTCCTCCCCCTTTCGGGATCTCTCCTGCCATTGCCATGGGCAGGCCATGATTTTTTGAAAGCCTCCGGAGCCTTCTGTCAGTTGTCAGCAACAACCTCTTGTACTGTCTATTAGCAAGGCCCGTGCCATAATTACTTCCAGGGTACCGGTACAGCAATAGCCTGTTTTTATGCGTTCTTTTTTCCGGGCGCGAAGGCGAGCTGAATTATCCTGCAACATTAATTAAGCAAATGATTAAAATATGAACACGCGACACTACAGCGCCAGTCGTGAGAGGACCAGCCCGAAAAGCATGGCCCCCCAGGCAACGAGCACCAGCGAAGCGGCGATCTTTCCCTGGTCGAGCCGGGGACCTTTTGCTATTCCGAAGGAAACGGCAAAGACCGCAATGCTGAATAGGAGAACTCCGATCACCATCATAAGGACCTCCCGTGGACGCAATGATTAAATAATGCAGGTGCTGTTTTTTTCCGCTGAAGCGCCGCTGGATTCCCCGCAGACCTCGCAGGCGCCGTTCCGGGGGATGTTCATCTTCCTGAATTCCATATCATCGGTATTGAAGACCAGCATCTTTCCCAGGAGCGGCTTCCCGTGGCCCGTGAGCAGTTTGATCGCCTCCAGCGCCATCATGCAGCCCAGCATGCCCGACACCGCGCCGAGGACCGGGAACCCCATCTCCTGCCAGGCCGGATCGTCCTCCGGATACATGCAGTGCAGACACGGGGTCACCTTGGGAAGAACGTTAAAAAGATAGCCTTCCGTCCCGTTCATGGCCGCCTCGACCATGGGGATGCCCTTCTCGACGCAAGCCTGGTTCAGAATGCGTCTCTCGTTAAAGTTAGGCCGTGCGGACAGGGCGATCTGCGCCGAACGGACCAGCATTCCCCCATTGGCCGCCGTGATCCGCTCGTCGAAGATATTGATCTCCACATCGGGGTTCATCTCCTGGATCATCTTCTTCGCCTGGACCACCCTGCTTTTGCCGATCGCTTTATGCTTCATAAGGATCTGACGGTTCATGTTCGACAGCGTCAGGTTCCCGGCATGCACCAGGATGAGCCTGCCGATCCCGGCCGCGGCAAGATAGAGCGCTGCCGTGCCGCCGAGGCCGCCGACGCCCGCAACGACGGCTGTGGATTTCCCCAGCCACCTTTGGTGATCGGGTGTAAATCCCCGAAGCATGAGCTGCCGACGATAGCGCTCTTTTTCCCGATCTGTCATATTGCTGTCTCCTGCCACGACCACAAACAAACCTTTGACACGGATCAGGTCTGATAACGGCTATGATAAAAGCGGATACGTCCATGACGTTGTCCGGCTTCTTCATAAACAAATCCGCCCTTATCCGTGTCTAAGATTTTTTTCGATTCAAGCTTCGTCCACGGTCCTTACAACGCGTCGTTGTATTCCTCGCCGATGCGCGCCATCAGCACTTCAAGCTCCATGTCCTTGTCCTCGCCCAGGATCCCGCAGGCATCGGCGCGGCACTGCTTGCAGTGGGTCATCTGCTTGATGAAGGGCCGGCACTGCTCGCGCAGACGGGTGAGCTCGGCATGACTGGGCCGGGAGAGATGCGCAAACTCGGCCTGCGGGATCAGCGGCAGAATGTTCATGATGTCGGCGCCGAGCTTTCCCGCGCGCTCCGCTATCAGCGGAATTTCGTGATCGTTCACGCCGGGGATGAACACGGAATTAACCTTGGTGATAAGTCCCGCGTCGATCGCGTTTTCCAGCCCTTGCCACTGGTTCGCCAGAAGGAGCTTTGCCGCTTCCCGCCCTTCATACCGCCGTCCATGGTAAATGACCCAGGAATAGACGTTTTCCGCGGTTTCGGGGGTCACGGCGTTGATCGTCACGGTCAGGCTCCGTACGCCCGAGGCAAGGAGCTGCGGAAGCCGGTCGGGCAAAAGGAGGCCGTTCGTTGACACGCAGAGCGTAAGGTCGGGATACTCCCAGTGTATCTGCCTGAGCGTCACATAGGTCGGAGCGTTCACGAGCGGATCTCCGGGGCCCGCGATGCCTACCACGCTCAGTTTGTCGCTCCGCTCGATGAGCGCGCGGGTACGGTCCATCGCCTCCATCGGCGTCAGGACCCGGCTGGTGATCCCGGGCCGGGACTCGTTGGCGCAGTCGAATTTTCTGATGCAGTAGCGGCACTGGATATTGCAGGCAGGCGCGACCGGCAGATGGACCCTGCCGAACAGATGGTGCGCCTCTTCCGAAAAACAGGGGTGCACCTTGATAAGGTCCTTGCAAATTTGTTTGATGGGATTCATGTTTTCCTCCTTGCGGTCATGACATGACCATAGCAATATCATTGCCAGGCAGGCACAGCGTAGAAACAAGGAGTTATAAACAGCGGGGAGTATGCGGTTGTCTGTTGATCAGGCAAATGCGGATTTATAAGGCAGCCATTGGAAAGCGAAAGCAGCGCAAAAAAACCGGGTCACCATGAGCAGTGACCCGGAGTCCCGGGGGGGGGAATTCTTTGAATTGTAATCGATCAGGAAACAGTGTGCAGTACTTTTTTTGAAGCTACGGGGAGGCCCTTTTGTTCATACCGTTCCATGACGTAGAACATGATGCCGGCGAACACATACACGAATGCAAGCACAACCCAGTGGTTCACCTGAAGCAGCTCAGGAAGAGTAACAGCACCCATATCGCTCGTCTTGTAAAACCCTTCCATTGCGGGATAGAACGCGGAGAAGATGAGCGCCCCGCCGGCGACACCTGCCATGGTAATGAGCGCATCCACCCGGCCGGACGCCAGACCGGCAACTGCAGTACCCGGGCAGTAGCCGCTCACCAGGAAACCGAACCCGAACAGGGCGCCCCCGACCAGCTGCGGCCAGAAGAACGTCGGAATGAGCCAGACCTTGCTTATATCAAGCACCTTGAGGTCCGCCAAAGCGCAAAGCCCGGTTGCCGCGACCAGGATCGCGGTAAACATCATCTTGGGTACGCCGAACGAAGTGCGGTAGAACACGCCGGTGAGCTTGTGGGGGTCTCCCATGCCGCCCCGTTCAAGGAAGAAACCGAAGAACAGGCCGATAACACCGGCTGCTACAAGATTCATCGTGTCGCTCAGGATAAGGGGTGCGCTCATGACCATAACCTCCTGAACATGGCCGCGAACAGGAAACCGCTCGCGAACATGGCAATGACAAAGACCCAACCGCCCAAAGCGAACTGCGCGCCGCCCGTCAGGGCAACGCCGCTCGTGCACCCGCGCGCAAGCCTGCTGGCGAACCCGAGCATGAGGC
The DNA here is from genome assembly GCA_043731355.1 of Nitrospirota bacterium. GTDB lineage: Bacteria > Nitrospirota > UBA9217 > UBA9217 > UBA9217 > GWC2-56-14. The sequence continues at coordinate 34,029 of JAYTJE010000057.1, read as the reverse complement.
CCCCGCCGAGCGCGGTCACCACCCGCGTACCCACGGACATTGTTGCTCCGCGGTCAAGACGGACCTTGAAGCCGCGGGAGAGGAGAACACCGGCCAGCGCTCCGACGAAAAGCCCGGTCACCTCGATAAAGGTCCAGTCCTGGAACGGCGACCTTTCTATATACTTCGACAGATAGGTGAGGGTTGCCGTATAGGCCGGGGCCACGGCGTTCATTGCCGTTCCCGCAGCGACGGTAAAGGCCCGCGATGCACCGAGTCCCTGCCCCGCAATGACGAACGATGCCAGAAGCGTGAGTCCGAGCCCCGCTCCCGCGAGATAGGGAGACCAGAATCCATTCTTGTTCATAGCCACCTCCAGTTTTTTATGCGCCAAGTTTCTCACCGCAAAAAATTCCAGTTCACCATAATGGTTAGTTTCGCAACTCCTTTATTCTCTGTATTATTCATCTCCCTTCAGTTATTGTCAAGGGGAAAGCTGGTGTGCTGCCGTAATAAAACGGCATTTTAGGGTAACAGGCAGGTAAGGAGTTTACTACGAAAACATCAAAGTATCTCTTTTAAGCAGACAAGGCGGGAGGAGGTTAATCCTTTGGATAGATAAAAATCGATTGCCGGTTGGTTGTCGCGGTCAGCGAGGAGTTGCAGCCGTTTGAGTCCCGCTTTCCTGCTCCACTCCATGATCCCCTCAAGCAGGAGCGTGCCGATGCCACGGGAGCGAAACTTCAGGTCCACGATCACATCCTCGATAAGACCGACCCTCCCGCCTTCTGCCGTGGAAATAAGCGTCTGCACCGTTGCCATACCCACGACCAGTTCCTCAACGATTGCCACGAGCACCAGCACTTTCCCGGGAGGGTGGGCGATCAGCGCGCGGAGGCCATCTGCCTGCTTTCCCCTGTCCGGAGCAAAGTCGGACTCGAGGGTAAAGAGCTCGGTCAGAAGATCGCACATGCGAGGGATGTCCCCCGGCAGGGCATGACGGATGATAATTTTTTGAAGTGAGCTCTTCACAACATTCTACAATCCGAAATCCGCAATGCATTATATCGTCACATGCACATGGCACTTCTTGGTGCAGGTGCGCGCGCAGGCCTCGCACCCGATGCAGTTTTCGGGCCGGGCAACGGACATGACCTTGTTGCCCATGTCGTCGCCGTATTCATCCTCGCCCGCAAAGGGCTTCTCGATCAATTCGAGCACATCGAATCCGCAGACCTTGTAACAGCGTCCGCAGCCGATGCACTTCTCGATCTCGATCGCATCGATGAATTTCGGTGTCCAGGGCTTTCCGCCCCGGGTGGTTCCAGTGATGGGGGACATGGTTCCTCCGCTTTAGCAGTGAGAAGGGGGAAGTCTGAAGTTTGAAACGAAAGAAACATCTGGCGTTTTCCTTTCACCCTTCACCCTTCACACTTCTAAGAAATCGCTTCTTCATTCATCTCGCCCGTCCGCACGCGCACAGCGCCGTCGATCGGGGACACGAAGATCTTGCCGTCTCCGGCCTTGCCCGTCTGGTTCACTTTGATGATGGCCTTGACGACCGTGGTCACCACGTCGTCGGGCGCCACGATCGTGAGCTGCCGCTTCGGAACAAAGAGCGCGACCTTCGGCAGCGTATGGTCCAGTGCGTAGGCGGAGGGAGTGGACTTCAGCTTCACGGCCGTGCAATAACTGTCCGGCATCTCCGCGTCCATTTCAGCGCACATGGCGCCCCGCTGCTTCCCCCGGCCTTCAACGCTCTGGATCGTGAGCGACGGGTAGCCGAGGTTGTCGAGCGCTGTTTTCGTTTCCGGGAGCTTGTCCCGGCGTATGATGGCAGTGATCTCTTTCATATGTCCTCCTGATGATAGTGACAAACAAACCTTTGACACAGAAGAGGCGGATAAACCCTGCCGTATCCTGATCCTTCAGAGCCTTTATCCGTGAAAATCCGTGTCAAAGAAGTTGACCTGCTCTTGTGCCTCTGAGACAACGCTACAGTCCCATCTCCCCGGTCCTGACCGTATAGGCGCTCTCCACCGGGCTGATGAAGATCTTGCCGTCGCCGATGAACCCGGTGCGGGCCTTGTCCTGTATCACCTTCATGACCTTATCAAGGTCCTTGTCGTTCACCACCGTCATGATAAGCACCTTCGGCAGCTCGTCATAATGCACCGGCCCGACGGTCAATCCCTTTTGCTTACCTCTTCCGAACACCGGGACCTTCGTGAGTGACGGGAAGCCCGCTCCTTCCAAAGCCAGCACCACTTCCTGCTCCTTTTCCGGCCGTATGAACGCTCTTATCATTTTCATAATCTATTTCCTCCTGTGATTTCTATTTACTGTAGTCTGTCTTCTTACTTCTCACTTCTGCATTGCTTTTTTAAGCCACGGCGGCGGCGATGTTTTAATGGTCTCGGCAAGTTGTTTCAGCGCGCTCTCGATAGCTACCGGCTCCTTTACTTTCATGGGCATGATGCCCTTTTGCACCAGCCGCGCCGCCGACGGGCCGCCGATCTCCGTAAGATAGATAAGCTTGCAGTCCGCAAGGCGATCGACCTTGTTCTGGACCGCACTTTCATGCAACGGGCCCGTATCCCGTGAATCCATCACGGTCCTGTCCATTCCGTCGGCGAACTTCCGTATCTCGACAAATCGGTATCCGGTTTCGGTCATATCGTAAACAGCGAACGAACCCGCCCTGCCGAAATGCTCGTTCACGTTCGTGTTGTCCGTTGTTGCAAATGCGATCTTCATAGTAATCTCCTTCACCCCTCACCCTCCGCCCTCTCCCACAAGGGGAGAGGGGACCAAAATGCCCTTATCCGTAGCCCCTCCCTCGATGGGAGGGGTTGGGGAGGGTGAGCAGTCTTTCAATGTCGTTTCATCAACAGACTCCCGACCTCATTGACCAGCGTTGTCGTCCCCCGATACCCGACCAGGACCTTTGACGTATATCCCAGCGTTTTATATACCGGGAAACCCATTTCATACAGAGGCGCCCCGAGCCGCTTTGCAGCGGTCTCTGCATGAGAGCTCGCGATAAGAAGATCAAAATCTCCTGCGATGGAGAACAGGTCGCCGATCCGCACATCCCGGGCGCGAATATGTTCGGCTGCCGGAGAAAGAGTCGGGATGATTGCCAGTTCCGGCGCTGCCCCCATTTCATCAAGCCACTTCGAGGTCTGCGCCGCCAGGTCCGGTTCCAGTGCGATACAGATCTTTTTTCCTCCAAAGAAAACGTGCGCGTCCCGCATGGCGTCCCGCAGGACCCTGCGCTGCCGCTCCTGCCTCGCGGGAACAGGCTTTCCGCTGAGGGCCGAGAGGGTCTCCAGCAGGCGATCGGAATCAGCAAGCCCTGCAATGCTCTCGAACATCCGGAATCCGGTCCCGAACTTTTGCTGCAGCAGTTTTGCCGCAGGCTCCATGCTCATGCCGAGCGCGATGGTCATGACCGACTGCCCCATCCGGAGCACGTCGTCCATGGACGCGCCGCCAACAGCAATCGGGGAAACTCCTTGTCTGCTCCCGTCCAAAGCGGACAGATCAGGAAGAACGATGGCGCTCATGCCAAAGTCCGTGACGATCTCCCTGATCTCAGTGAAATCCGCAGGCGTCAGGTGCGACCCCGCAAGGATGTTGATCTGTTTCTTATCAGTACCCCTCTCCCCTCGGGGAGAGGGCAGGGTGAGGGGGGACTCCCCAATTCCGACAACCGCTTCCACCGCCCTCGCATACCCGGCCTCCAACCCACCGTCATAATCCGCTGTTGCTATGTGGATGATACTCGCCCTTGCGCCGTTACTCCTGACTCCTGACTCCTGACTCCTGACCACTGCCTTAACATCATCCCCCTTGACCTCCGACAGCCCCGAGCTCAGCACACCGACAAGCGAGGGGTCGTTCTTTTCGATAAAGTCGTTGATCGCGGCGGATAGTTTCTCCTCGCTCCCCATGACCACTTCTTCAACAAAGAGCTTGCTCGACGCCAGGGCGATGGGTTCGCGGAAGTGTTTGGTCAAAAGCACCTTGCCGAGAAAGGTGCAGCCCTGCGCGCCATGAATGATCGGCAGCGCACCGTCTATGCCCTGGAGCGCCATGGCTGCGCCGATCGAGGGAGAGTGCTTCAACGGATCGATCAGGAGGCTATGGTTCAATTTAGGAGTTTGCTTTTCGGGTTTCCCCCCCTGGACCCCGGACCCTGGCCCCTGCACCCCTTTATAGAACTTCATGCTGTTGCTTATTTGCTCCGCCAGGTTCACGAGCCCCGCATATCCCGCATAGGCCGTATGCCGCTCCTGGTTCACATCCACAAAGGGGTACCCTGCCTTGATCGCAAGATACTGGTTCCGTCCCCCTGCGATCAGCATGTCCGCGTTCCGCTCTTTCAGGAGCTTGAGCAGGTTCTTCGGCGTCACATCCTCCACCAGCGGAGCGTCGGGCCCGAGGATCGCCTTCATTTTTTCTTCGTCCTCGATGGTGCTCTTTTTGGTGCCCACCGCCGCGACCTCGATGCCGAGGTCCTGCAAAGCCGATATGAAAGACCAGCTCTTGACCCCGCCGGTATAGAGCACCGCCTTTTTACCTCGCAGATGCTGATAGGGCTTAAGCGCTTCCTTGAGCTTCTTCTCTTCACTCTTGATCAGCACTTCCACCGCTTTGGCAATTTCTGTTTCGCCCGGACCCTGGCCCCTGGCCCCTGCACCCTGCCCCACGGATTCCGGACCCCGCAGTTCCCTTGCAATGGCCCTCAAAGCCGCAGCGATCTCGGTGCTGCCGAAGAAGGATGCTTCCACGAAAGGAATGCCGTACTTCCGTTCCATCTCGCGGGCAACGTTGATCAGCGCCCTGCCGCAGACCACCACGTTCAATTTTGCCTGGTGCGCCCAAGTAATCTGCTCGAAGGTCGCATCGCCCGTGAACCGTGAAAGGACGCGGATCCCCGCCCTCGTGAGCAGCGGCTCCACAAACCAGAGGTCGCCGGCGATGTTGTACTCACCGATCAGATTGATATCAGTGTGCGTCATGACCGGCGTCTCGCCTGTTCCGATAACGTGCTCCAGCAGGACCTCGCCGGCGATCCGGTTCCCCAGGTTCTTGGGCCCCACGAACCCCGGAGCGTTCACCGGGATCACGCGAATGTCGAGTTCGTCACCGGCCCGTTTGCATACGGCCTCGATGTCTTCCCCGGTCATTCCGCTCACGCACGTGGCGTATACGAAGATCGCTTTCGGTTTGACCGCCTCGGCTGTCCACCTGATTGCGTCCAGCAGTTTATCTTCCGACCCGTAGATGATATCGATCTCGCTCATGTCGGTGGTGAACCCCATGGTATGCAGTTCGCCTTTGGAAGAAAGCGTTCCCCTGCCTTCCCAGGTGTTCCCGCAGCAGGCGATGGGTCCGTGAACGATGTGGGCCGTGTCGGCAATGGGCTGCAGCACGATCATGGCGCCGTCGAAGGCGCAGGACTCGCCCCCGCGTGACCGGCAGACCTTGTGCTTGTCGTCAATGGAACAGCCGTCTGCAGTCAATTTTTCGATCGTCGTTGTCATAGAACACTCTCTTACCACCCCTAACCCCTCCTAAACTAGGAGGGGAACTCGCACCCCTCCTTGATAAGGAGGGGCCGGGGGTGGTCTTGCCGTATCACATCAAAATTCGCCGAACCCTCGACTTTGGACTATTCTCAGATTACAACCAGTTTCATCCCTGCCAGCACGAGCATGACACCAAGCAGAACTCTCAGCACCGAACTGTTTAACCTCGTTGACCCCAGTGTGGAGCCAATGTATCCACCTGCGACCACGGCAAGAGACCAGAAGGCGATGTGGTCCGGAAACGCGCCGCCTGTCCGAAGGTACCCTGCCAGGCCGGCGATTGAGTTCAAAAGAATGAATGCCGCGGCAACTGCAGCCGTTCTCCGAAGTCCCGCCCAATGGAGAATGATCAGGACCGGGCTGAGAAAGATGCCCCCGCCGACCCCGGTGAGACCGGAAAGGAACCCGAGGCCGCCGCCGACTGCCAGTGACGGGCCAATACCCGGAGACGTTGTTCTTTCAATATCATCGGGAGCGACTTTGCTCCGGAGGATAAGATGGAGAGCAGCGAACATTAATGCAACGCCCACGAGAATCTTGTATATCGTCGTGCCAACGTGCATTCCGCCGCCGAGAAAAGCCATGGGAACCGACGCCAAGGCAAAGGGCCAGAAGAGTCTCCAGGAAAAATATCCGGCCATGGCGAACCGGATTGTCGTGACCAGCGCCACGATGATATTCAGCGCCAACGCGGTCGGTTTCATGACCTCCGGCGTGAACGCAAGCAGCGCCATCGTGGCAAGGTAGCCGGAAGCTCCCGCGTGCCCTACCGTTGAATAGAGAAGCGCGATCGCGAAGAAATATATGCCTGCCTGTGCGATGTCATGCATGGGATCACCGTTTTAGCCGGTCTCAGTATCTAAAACTCCATACCCTGTACCCTGACGCCTGAACCCTGTACCCTGTCCCTACCGAATTACATCAAAGCTCGCCGAACCCTCGGTCTTCCGGTCCAGCTCGTCCAGCGTCGTGTTCACCAGCATGGTCACGAGGTTCAACGCTCCCTGGTAACCGATGATCGGCTGGCGGTGAAGATGGTGCCGGTCAAAGAGCGGGAACCCGATGCGGACCAGCGGCGTTCCCGTGTCTTGCGTCAGGAACTTTGCATAGGAGTTGCCGATCAGGATGTCCACGGGATCGGTGAACAACAGCGAGCGAAGATGCCACATGTCCTTGCCCGCGTAGACGGTGCCGTTCGCGCCAAAAGGAGAGGAAGCGAGCAGCTCCTTCGCCTCTGCCTCGAAATGCTTGTCCCCGTTGGTGCAGACGACATGTATCGGCTCGCCGCCCATTTCCATGATGAGACTCATCATACCGAGCAGGATGTCCGGGTCGCCGACCAGCGCGAACCGCTTGCCGTGGACATAAGGATGAGAATCCACCATGGCGTCCACGACCCTGCCGCGCTCCGCTTCGATAGAAGCCGGTATCGGTTTCCCCGTGAGCTTGGAGAGCTCCGCAAAGAACGCATCAGTATTCCTGATGCCGATGGGCGAAAGCGTGAGCGTCTTCTGGCCCCACTCCTTCTCAATGTAATCCGTGGTCTTCACGGTCGAATACTTCTGGAGCGCCACCGTGGCCAGCGCATTCACTCCGTCCATGGCATCGGGAAGCGGGGTCCCGCCGGGATAGAGCTTGTACTCTCCCGTGTTCGGGGAATCAAAGGTGTCGCTCACGTCGGCAAGCACCGTCGCCTCAATACCCATCAAGGTCATAAGGCGTTTAATCTCGTGGTAGTTGCCGGTATACGTATCAAAGCCCGGAATGATGTTGATCTTCCCGTTCGCTTCGCCTTTTTTCCCTGCCCAGAGCGCTTTCAGTATCCCCCGCATCATGTTGTCATAGCCGACAATATGCGAGCCCATAAAGCTCGGCGTATTGGCAAAAGGAATGAGCAGGTCCTCGGGCACGACGCCTTTTTCCTTCGCCGTCTTGATGTAGGAGTTGAGATCGTCGCCGATCACTTCCGCCATGCAGGTCGTGGAAACCGCCACCATCTTAGGCTTGTACAGAGCATAGGTGTTCTCCAGACCCTCAAGCATGTTGTTCAGCCCGCCGAACACTGCCGCGTCCTCGGTCATGGACGTGGATATCGCGGCAAAGGGTTCTTTGAAGTGCCGGGAGAGATGGCTCCGGAAATACGCAACGCAACCCTGTGCTCCCTGCACGAACGGCATGGTGCCTTCGAACCCTGATGCGCAGAACACCGCGCCGAGCGGCTGACAGGCCTTGGCGGGATTGATCTTGATGTTCTCCCGCTTGAAGTTAAGCTCCTTGTACGCCTCGGTCTTGGTCCATTCCGAGGTCTCCTTCACCTTTTCAACGGGCCAGGGATTCTCGAATTCTCTTTTGCGCTCGAATTGCTCCTGATAATCCTGCTGCTTAAATAGCTCGCTATGGTCTCTGATCTTCATGATAGGTCTCCTACCACCCCCTCCCCCCTCCTAGCATAGGAGGGGGCACCGGTTCTCCCCCTCCTGATTCAGGAGGGGGTTGGGGGGTGGTTTTCTTTAGCGTTATTTTTTTCTTCGAATCAAGTCCCACGTCGGGCTGTTCACCGTCATATCCATGTCCCTCGCGAAGACCGGGAATCCGTCGAAGCCATGGTACGGTCCCGAGTAATCCCACGAGTGCATCTGCCGGAACGGCACGCCGAGCTTATGATACGAGTACTTCTCCTTGATGCCCGAGCCGACCATGTCCGGTTTCAGCCTGCGCGTGAACTCTTCCAGTTCATACAAGGTCGCGTCATCCATGATCACCGCGCCTTCTTTCAGCTCAGGATAGGTGCGTTTGTAGTCGTCGGTGTGGCCGAACTCGTATCCGGAAGCGACCACTTCCATGCCCAGGTCCTCATAGGCGCCGATGGTATGGCGCGGCCGGAGACCGCCGACGTACAGCATCACCTTCTTGCCCTCAAGCTTCGGACGGTACTGTTCCACGACCAGGTTCATGAGCGGCGTGTACTTGGCGATCACGGCCTCGGCGTTCTTCTGGATCTTTTCATCAAACTTTGCCGCGATCTTTCTGATGCTGTCAAAGATCTTGGTGGGACCGAAGAAGTTAAACTCCATCCAGGGGATGCCGTAGTTCTCTTCCATGGTCCGGCAGATATAGTTCATGGACCGGTAGCAGTGGATCAGATTCAGCTTGGCCTTGCTCGCAATGCCGAGCTCGTTGATCGTGGAATCTCCCGTATATTGGGCAATGACGCGGAGACCCATTTCTTCGAGGATCTTGCGCGAGGCCCAGGCATCGCCGCCGATGTTGTAGTCGCCGATAAGGTTCACGTCGTAGGGCGTGGTCTTTTCGAGCGTACCCTTGCCGAGCACATAATCCTTGATCGTATCGTTCGCGATATGGTGGCCCAGGGACTGGGACACTCCGCGGAAGCCTTCGCACCTCACCGGCACGATGGGGATGTTGATCTCCTTGGCCACGCGCTTCGAGACCGCTTCGATGTCGTCGCCGATGAGCCCCACCGGGCATTCGGACAGGATGCCGATGCCGCGGCCGAGCGGAAACAGCCCGTGCAGTTCCTTGATCGCCAGATCGAGACCCTTGTCGCCGCCATAGACGATGTTCTTTTCCTGAAAATCCGTCGTAATGTGCATGGTGCCGAAGGCGTCGATCCCGGTCTGGCCGTTGTAGTAGTTCCTGCGCGACCACCAGGAGTACTGCCCGCAGCCGATGGGACCGTGGCTGATCGTGATCTGGTCCTTCACCGGGCCCCAGACCACACCCTTGGCGCCCGCGTACGCACAGCCGCGCACGGTCATTACTCCGGGCCGGGACTTGACGTTCGACTTCACCTGGCACGTGCTGCACTGTCCCGTCGGATCGTTGGCAGCAAGGTGCTTGGCCCGCTCCTTCTTCGACTTCTCCGGGTAAGCATCGAGGACTTCTTCGATCATTTTCTGAGTTTCTTTTATCTTTGTGCTCATGGGGTCTCCCTTTTTAAGATCGGGAAGGTAAGATGGTAAGAGGGAATGAGGGTAAGATAAGACACAAAGCGCAAAGCCATCTTCTTTCCTTCTTAACTTCCTACCCTCTTACCTTCCTACCTTCCGCCCTACGCTACTGCTTCCTCTTTTTCCATGATACCGAAGTCCATCAATAACCGCTCCAGCTCGTCCATGGTGATCGGCGTGGGGATCACGAAGTTCTTATTGTCGGCGATCTTCTTGGCAAGCGTCCGGTACTCGTCAGCCTGCTTGTGCTCCGGGGCATATTCGATCACGGTCTTTCTTCTGAGTTCCGCGCGCTGGACCTCGTTATCCCGGGGCACGAAGTGGATCATCTGGGTGCCGAGTTTCGCGGCCAGCTCCGAGATCAGTTCAAACTCCTTGTCCGTCTCTCTGCTGTTGCAGATAAGGCCGCCGAGCCGCACACCGCCGCTCTGGGCATACTTGAGCACCCCGCGCGAGATATTGTTCGCCGCGTACATGGCCATCATCTCGCCCGAGGTCACGATGTAGATCTCTTTGGCCTTGCCTTCCCGGATCGGCATGGCGAACCCGCCGCAGACCACGTCGCCCAGCACATCGTAGAACACGAAGTCCGTGTCATCGCCGTAGGCGCCGTTCTCTTCCAGGAAATTGATGGCCGTGATCACGCCGCGGCCCGCGCAGCCCACGCCCGGCTCGGGACCGCCGCTTTCCGCGCACTTGATGCCCTTGAACCCGGTAAGCAGCACTTCGCTCAGCTCCAGATCCTCTACGGTCCCCTTTTCGCGCGCCATGTCCATGACCGTATTCTGCATCTTGCGGTTCAGGATAAGACGTGTGGAATCCGCCTTGGGATCGCAGCCGATGATCATGCACTTGTGTCCCGCCTCGGCGAGCGCCGCAACCAGGTTCTGGGTCGTCGTTGACTTGCCGATACCGCCTTTACCGTAGATCGCTATCTGTCTCATGGTGTTCCTCCTGTGTTTGGGTTTTGCTTTTCGTATTGCAACAGGCGTGCCACTTCAGAAAGTGCGATTTTAAAGGGGTATTGACGCGAGGAGCGCAGGCAGGAGGAGAATCTATTGAACAAGATAAATACAGGTGGCAAGAATATAAGCAAGCAGGAACGACACGAGAGCGGAGCGGGGGAAGCTAAACGGCAAGTTTCTGTCTGATTTTGGATCTCACGCTCTGCATCACCGAACGCCGCTTTACAAAGAAAATCCCCTTCCCATCGTCTACTTCAATGAGACCGGATCAAAGATCTGGCTCGTGGGATATCTCCTGGTAGCGGCGCTTCTGATCGGGACCGCAGTTCCGCCGACCTTCCTTGTATCCGGGAAAGCATATACGGTGACGGTCTCGTAAAAAGTCCTTAAAGCTGTCTTTGCGAGCGAAGCGAAGCAATCTCGTCGTTCGTATCTGCCTGATAAATCGAGATTGCCGCGTCGCTCCGCTCCTCGCAATGACGTCGGAGGGTTGCGGCGAGATAACGTTTCGCCCCTTCTCACCGTCCGTCACTTTCCCGCCATATAATTCCCTTGCCTTTTACTACCGTTGATACTATGATTAAACATAGTATTGGAGGTAGCGCAAATGGTAAGAATACCGAATATCGTTCCTATCACGGATCTTCGTCAGGACGCAACGGCAATCGTAAAGCGTGTCGCCAAGTCACGGGAACCATTCATTATCACGCAGCGTGGACGGGCCGCTGTCGTGATGGTCAGTGTAGAGGACTATGAGCATTCCCGGCACGAACTTGAGCTGTTACGTCTTCTTGCGCGCGGAGAAAAAGAAATTGAAAAAGGTAAAGGCTACGACATAGATGCGGTTCTCACTGATGCAGATGAATTATTAAAAGAGTTGCGGAAATGAAGGTCCTGTTCACCCCTTCTGCCCGCACACAGTTTCTCGCTGCCATAACATACATCTGCCGGGATCGACCATCCGCGGCGACAGCATTTCGCCAAAAAGCCGAAAAAACCTTATCACGACTTCTGAAATTCCCTCGATCAGGAAGGATTTTACCGGAATTTCCCGACCTTCCCTTTCGAGAAGTAATCGTCACTCCTTATCGGTTCTTTTACAGCATTAAAGAGAATATTGTCTGGATTGTGGCCGTATGGCACAGTGCACAACTCGCGACAGAACCAAATGACCCTGAGAAAGTCCAACCTGTTGTTCCGCGTCGTCCGCTACGCGGCGTGTGAACTCGTCGTTATTCCTGAATGTGATAGCCAGGAAACCCGGCAAAGGAACCGATCAAGGAGGCCGCGCCATGTCCCCCAAGAAGAACATCTACATCCTTTCCGACGCCACCGGCCAGAGCGGTCTGCACATTCTGCGGGCGGCGCTGGTGCAGTTCAAGCATGCCCGCACCAAGATCATGGTCTACCACGATATCGATACGAAGGCAGGGCTGAAAAAGGTCCTCGACCAGTCGAGGGAGGACAAGGCCCTCGTCGCCTTCACCTTTGTTAAAAAGGAGATGCGCGATCTTACCGAAAAGTACTGCAAAAAGAACGATATTTTCCACCTGGACATCCTTGGCCCGCTCATCAACACGCTTTCGTCCTACCTGAAACTGGAGCCGCTCGAGACCCCGAGTCTGCTCAGAAAAGTCGATGAACACTATTTTAAACGCATCGACGCCATTGAATACACCCTCAGCCACGATGACGGCAGGGGCTCGGAACGGCTTAAGGACGCGGATATCGTGCTCGTCGGGCTCTCACGGACATCCAAAACGCCGACCTCCTTCTTTCTGGCGCAGGAGGGTTACAAAGTAGCCAACGTACCCATTGTTCCGGGCATTGCCCTGCCCGAGGAGCTCTTTCAGCTCGACCAGCGCAAGGTCATCTGCCTCATCATCGACCCCGAGGTGCTCCAGAAGATCCGCAAGGTGCGCCAGCGGAATTCAGGGCTCAAACCGAGCTACAGCGATCTCAGGAAAGTCTTCGCCGAGGTCGAATATGTCAGGGACCTGGCCAAAAAGCACCAGAGCTGGAAGGTCCTGGATACGACGAACAAATCAATTGAAGAGACCGCATGGGAGATCATCCATCATGTGTTCGGGGATGATCATGAGGAATACAGCTAAGGTAAATGCAATACATCTTTCACCGCGGAGGCACGGAGATAATCCTTGTTTTTTCGTTACTACTTTCTGATTTTATTCCGCATTCCGCAATCCGCATTCCGCAATTGCCCCACCAAAAGCCCATAGTTTACTTGACTTTTCAGCGCATGGAATGCTATTATCCACGCCTGTTTTGCATCAATACAAGAAGGGGCGTGGCATTGTGAAATCACTGAAAAAGACGCATACCTGCGGAGAATTGCTCAAAAAAGATGTGGGCTACAACGTGACGCTCATGGGCTGGGTCAACACCCGGCGAGACCATGGCGGGCTCGTGTTCATCGACCTTCGCGACCGCACCGGCATCACCCAGGTGGTCATTAATCCCGAGACGTCCGCTGACGCCCATGCGCTGGCCCATGATATCCGGAGCGAATTCGTTATCGCCATTACCGGCAAGGTTGCCCCCCGGCCGGAGAACACGGTGAACGCCAAGCTCCCGACCGGCGAGATCGAAGTGCTCGTGAACACCCTTACCGTCCTGAACCCCTCAAAACCCCTGCCGTTCATGATCGAGGACGAAAGTGACGTATCCGAAAGCCTCAGGCTCAAATACCGCTACCTTGACCTTCGGCGGCCCAGCCTCCAGAAAGTGCTGATGACGCGCCACACCATCACCAAGACCGTGCGACGGTTCCTGGATGACCACGGCTTTATCGACATCGAAACTCCTTTTCTAACCAAGAGCACGCCCGAAGGCGCGCGCGATTACCTGGTCCCGAGCCGCGTCAATCCCGGCATGTTCTATGCGCTGCCGCAGTCGCCGCAGCTTTTTAAGCAGATACTCATGGTCGCGGGATTCGAGCGCTATTACCAGATCGTGAAGTGCTTCCGCGACGAAGACCTTCGCGCGGACCGTCAGCCCGAGTTCACCCAGATCGATCTTGAAATGTCCTTTGTTGAGGAGAACGACGTCATCTCGCTCATGGAAGAACTGCTCGCCGGGGTCTTTAAAACGGTCAAGGGCATCGAATTGCAGCGCCCCTTCCCGAGGCTTCCTTACCAGGAGGCCATGGACCGCTATGGGTCGGACAAACCCGACACTCGCTTCAATCTCGAATTGAAAGACATCTCGGACATTGCCAAAGATTCCGACTTCAAGGTTTTTCTCCAGGCAGTGGAGCTGGGCGGCCAGGTGCGGGGTTTTGCAGCGCCGAAGATGGCGGGCCTTTCGCGCAAAGAGGTGGACGACCTCACGAACGAGGCAAAGATCTTCGGAGCAAAGGGGCTGGCCTGGATCAAGGTGACCGACGCCGGTTTTGAATCGCCCATTGCGAAATTCTTCAAAGACGGCCAGGTGAAAACGATCGCCGAGCGGCTCAATGCAAAACCGGGCGACCTCATGATGTTCATTGCCGACAGTCCCAAGGTCGTGGCGGAAACGCTGGGTTATCTGCGGTTGCTGCTGGGCAAGCGGCTCGGCCTGATCGACGAGAACAAATTCAATTTCCTCTGGGTCACGGACTTCCCGCTGGTGGAGTGGAACCCTGAGGAAAAACGCTACGACGCCATGCATCATCCCTTTACGGCCCCCCGGGACGAAGACCTGGAATTCATGAAAACCGACCCGCTGAAGGTCAGGGCCAAAGCCTATGACATCGTGCTGAACGGCTCCGAGATAGGCGGCGGCAGCATCCGCATCCACCAATCAGCGATCCAGTCGCAGATGTTCGGGCTCCTGAACATCGCCGAAGAGGACGCGCGCAAGAAGTTCGGGTTCCTGCTCGAAGCGCTCGAGTTCGGCGCGCCGCCCCACGGCGGCCTGGCCTTCGGCCTCGACCGCTTGACCGCCATCCTGACGGGCGCAACTTCCATCCGCGACGTGATCGCTTTCCCGAAGACCCAGAAAGCCATCTGCGTCATGACCGAGGCGCCATCGCGGGTCTCGACGGTGCAGCTCCGGGACCTGTCGATCAAATTGAACATTATAGAATAAAACCTTCTCACCGCAGAGGACGCAGAGGAAGGCCTGCAGGCAGGAATTTAAACCAGCTGCCGTATTGTCAGTATTCGTTCCTTGCGTTTCCCTCTGCGCCCTCTGCGGTGAAAGCTTTTTGAGGTCTTTATGAATTGCAGGATTTGCGGCAAGGAAGCCGTGCTCCATTTCGGCTGACGCGCGGTAACCATACGCTGCACGGTGTGCGGCAAGGATTTTTCCATCAAGGAATACCGCGACGAGCTTGATGAGAGCATGTGGGAGATGATCTCCCGTCGGCCCAGCAACCGGGCCTGAGCGGTTATGGTGTCAAAAATTTACAACGACTACGGTGCGGATAGGGATAGAACGTGAACGGCAGGTATTTTAGCACGGCATTTTTATTGACGGTTTTTTTAGCGCTTGTCCTCGCTGTTTCCGGCTGTGCGACCGTTGACAAACCGGGATCCCCTTCGAGACAGTTCACCGAGATCATGAACAGCTTTCCTGCATCGCCGGAAGAGCTGAAATTCCACGATCTTACCAAAATCCCCGCTCCCCTGGCTTCAACGAACCGCCCCGCGCTTGCATCAGAGATCTATGTCATTGTCCATCCGGCCTATGGCGTATTTTTTCAAAACCTGGACAGAGAGCAGCTCGCGGAAGTCAAGTACCGACTGCTGAAAAAACAGTTCGAGACCGAGAAGAAGTTCATTGCCGAACAAGCGGCTTCAGGCGCCACGCTTATCCTGGTTTTGCCTGGAAAAACAGCGGATGGCGATTTTCCCCGGACCTATCCTTTTTACCGATCGTATCTCAACACGACAGCAGGCACAGGCAGTTCGGTATTTTTCATCTATTCCGACACTTCGAGCAGCGGCGCGATCCCCCAGGACGAAATGATGAGCCTCTACTACTTTATCCGCGGGCTGAAGCCGGCGCGGGTGATGGTCGCGGGCGGATACATCGGCAGGTGTCAGCGGGAATTCTACAATGAGCTCACGAACTATATCGAAAAAACCCAGGTATTTATCGTTCCACAGCTTTCGACCATCTCTCCCGACGATGTTACCGAAGAAGAGGCGGAGCAGATCCTGCGCGGCCTGGAGCAGCAGGATTATTCGCTGGTGAAGAAGTTCATCGATAAACGAACGGGGGCCACCGTCAATATTCTTCCGCTCCCGTAAGGCCGAGGGTAAGGGCGAGTAACGGCAGAGGGAAAGAAGGTAGGATGGTAAGAGGTTGAGCAAAGACTACTTCATAACTTCCTGACTTCGTGCCCTCGCACCTTCCTACCCTCTTTCCCTCATACCTTCTTAACTTCATGTTTTCCCAACTTCCTAACTTCCTACCTTCGAGTCTTCGAAACCAGAAAGTACAGCTCCCCTTCCTGCCGCATGTATCCAGCGGTGAGTTCGGCCTCCGCGCCCTGACCACAGAACAGGTCCACTCTGCCGGGTCCGCGGATCGCGCCTCCCGTGTCCTGGTTCATCACAAAACGCGCAAAGGGCAGCCACTCCTTGATCAGGCCGTTCTCGATCACCGGCTTCCGCGTTGCAATGATCGCGAGCCCGCCCTTGGGGAAAAGCCTGGCATCGGTCGCGATAGACCTGCCCGGCGTGAGCGGCACGCCGATATTCCCGAGCGATGGTCCGCTGTCCATTCTGAAAAAAACGTAGCTTGGGTTCTGGTTCAGGATCGATATGGCCTTGTCAGGATTGTCGCGGAGGTATTGACGGATCAGCTGCATGGACATGTTTTCTTTGGGTATGATGCCCGCGTTCACAAGATAACTCCCCATGCTTTTATAGGGTCTGCCGTTCTGGCCGTCATAGAGCACGCTCACGATGTTCCCGTCACCCAGGTCCGCCTTGCCCGACCCCTGCACCTGGAGGAAGGCGATGTCAACCGGATCGTTGCACCAGAGGAGCTCCAGAGTCCGGTCCGCCAGGACCTGCTGGTGGTCGATCTCTTCGCGCGTGAAGTAGGGAATGACCCGTTTATTGCCGCGCTTCTCGTCAAGGCGGCCGAAAAGCTTATTCTTCGGAAAGTTGTCGCCGAACTGGGCAAGGTCAATCTCAATGATGTCATCAGGCCGCCGATAGAGGGGATAGCGGAAGAGGTCATCGGCCTGCGTCCGGCAGGTCAGCAGCGGTTCGTAATACCCGGTGAACAGCACTTTTCCGCTATTGTCCGAGCCCTTCGAACGGTACAGGACAAAATCCTTTTTGATCTGTTCGGTTTTCTGGCCAACAGTAAGCGAGCTGTTCTCGACGATCAGCAGGAAGTTCTGGAGGGTCAGGGTCATGTCCCGCGCGGTTATGCGGTCCGCGCCGAACGTAAAAAGCGTTTCCTGAGGGATTTTTTTGTAGTATTCCAGACTCTGACGCACGGCAGCCGCGACATCCCCGAATTCCCGGTCGTCTTGCCCAGCCGGCGCGCTCCACCACGAAACCGGTTCAAGCGCATCTTCAGGCTTCGTCACCAAAGGGTGGGCGCAGGCGAGGAGGGAGAGCGATACCCATATCGAAAAAATAATATTTTTCACAGGAGGAATGATGGCGCTGCTCCGTTCTTCGGGGGTGTGCTCTGCTGGCTCATTGCTGAGGTACTGCTCCAATGAAATTCTTGACCGCTTGTGCCAGGGACGCTGCCATGGCGTTTACCTTCTCGGGACCAACCACATACCGTTGCCCATCCGCGCGCCGGTGCAACGCCGAACTCTATTATCACGGCCGGGAAGTCCGTTGTTTAGAACAGAACATCTTTCTTCGTCTGGGCAACTCCGCAAAGCGCAGGAGCAGCGCTCTTCAAGCCGGTTGCCAGGGACTCGGACAGCCTGAGGCTTTCGCGCACCATGGCCTCTACCCGCGGAAGTGAGGGTCACCTCTTTCCCCTTGTTATTCCGGTCAACGGCAGGTCCGCTCTCACGGCCGCCATAGTGGGGATCAAGATAGACGACCGCATAGCGGCGCTCTTGCGCACCTGCGGCAAACGCTTCCCGTCCTGACAGGATGCGGATCAAAGCGAAGAGGAGAAGCGCGGAATAAACTCGTTCTTTTCATAATTATCGGGCGTGACGGACGCCCGCATACGACCTGCAATAAAAACAGGCGCCACACCACGCGTAATTTAGACTTTTCATGCAAACTTGTCAATTATCAAATGGGCTCTTTTCAACATGGAACACTGACCTTCCTTACTGGTTGCGAGCATGCTTGTATTTTATCCCGGGTAGCTCAGCCGACAACCCTCAGAACGATCTTTCCCATGGACTGCCGTTCTTCCAACCGTCGATGGGCTTTCCCGGCCTCGTTCATGGGAAACACATGGTCGATTCGGAGCTTCAGCCATCCTTCTTTGATCGCGCGCAGGACCTCCCCGGACCGGCGGACCAGCTCGTCGCTCTTGGCGATAAAATTCTGGAGGCTTCCTCCTGAAAGGTCTATGGATTTCGCCATAAGAGCATTCGGCGCAATGGGGTCCGCTGGTCCGCTTGCCGCGCCGAAGATCACAATGTGTCCCCGTGTCGCCACAGCCTCCAGATCCCCGGAAAACGTGCTCTTCCCCACGCCGTCGATGATAAGCTGCGCACCCCTTCCATTCGTAAGACGCATTACTTCAGCGGCAAAATCCTGTTTCGTATAGATGATCACCTGGTCCGCCCCCGCTCCCGTGGCAATGTACGCCTTCTCCGGTGTCGAGACCGTGCCGATGACCGTTGCTCCCAGGCGCTTTGCCCACTGCACCAAAAGCAGCCCCACGCCACCGGCTGCGGCATGGACCAGGACCGTGTCGCCGGGCTTCAGTTCCCGGAAATCGTGAATAAGGTAATGGGCCGTCATGCCCTGCAACGGGAAGGCCGCACCCTGCTCAAAGGAGATATGCTGCGGAAGCGGGATAAGCCTGGCGGCATCGACCGCGGAGTACTCGCAATAGCTCCCGATATGGCCGGTATAGGCGACCCGGTCTCCGATGCGGAACCCGGTCACGTTTTCACCGACCGCTTCCACGACACCTGAAGCCTCCAGTCCGGGAATATAAGGGAGCTTCACCGGATAGGAGCCGAGCCGCTGGTAAATATCGACGAAGTTCACGCCTGCCGCATGGATTTTCACAAGCGCCTGCCCGGCAGTAGGGACCGGCATCGCTTCGGACTCAGAGAATTCGAGCACATCCGCATCACCATACTTCGAGATCTTGATGGCTTTCATGGCTGTTCCTCCATTCGCATAGCTCTTCTTTTTTTACCCTGCCGCGCTTACTGCAAGGCTATGTGCGATTTTTTTACTTCTCGGTAAAGTGTATCAAATTTTTATGGTATCCGCGGGTACTGCAATAACGCAGGCAAGCACGTTCCTGAATTTGTCAGTTTGCACAGCAGACATTCCACGGCAGGAGGCTTTGCGAAAAGAAGGTGGGTATTCGCTCACGGAGGACCGACCCTCATTAAAAGAGCTGTTGCTGACTCTTTTCCGTGGCAACCTCATGCACCTCAACGTTCATCGTCAGTGCATTCCAGGAAGGATCGTGCGTCAGTTGCGCCTTGCCTGCCCGGTCTTTATCGGAATTTGCATAGCAGTACACGCATCCGTGGGCGCAGGTGTCATAGGCGCCTATATCAATGCTCCGGGTGCAGGCGCATTCCTTGCGCGTCGCAGCGGGCCGCGTATCGAGCGGGGCGTTGAAAATGCGCGAAAGATACGCGCCGTCTATGCAGCTTGCTTTCCTGATCTTTACCGACAAGAGATAATCGTTGCAGCAGGCAAAGAGCGTGATACCGTACTGTTCCGCCCTTCGCGCCAAACGAGCGGCGTATTCCTGCTTCATTTCTACCGGCACGTCAGCCAGGGTATGGTCGGTATAGGTGCGCAGATTGGAAAGCGCCCGTTTGTAGGGTTGGACAAAGCTGATAATGCACCGTTCCGCGCTCCCCTTCAGCAGCTCCGCGCATTGGACAAAACGCTCTTCCTGCATGGCAAAGGACAATTTGTCCGTGATACAGATCGGGTCGTAGCGCCAGACAAGCCGCTCCGGCCCGTAACGCTTCGCAAGGTGCCAATAGTCCCGGATTACCTCGCGATAATCGGGTACGTTCAGTTCAAGCTCGTGGTTCGCGGTGATAGTATAATGAAAAAAGAGGTTCTTCGAGCTCCTCTCGATCGTGTCGAGCCAAGGCAGAAACGGTGCGTAATTCTTCGACCAGAAGACAATTGCGCTCAGGTCCCGCGGGTCGAGCGACACCCGCAGCATCTTCCCTGAATAGGGCTGCCGTACAAAAACATGCTTGGCCTTGAGCCGGTTGACGAACCATGCTCCGTAAAAAGCCGGGATGTCCGTTCTTCTGCTGACCGAGAGTATCTGCGGCATAGGACTACTCCTTACTCCTGCTATAATTACACTTACGGGAAGGAAAAACAAGCATATCATCCATTGCGGTATGCCCTATTTCCAGTCTTTATTTTTCATTTTTTTTCGTGTAGTATAGCGAGCACTTACATTTACGATATACTCATGGGGTATTATGAAGCGATTGGTCCTTGCACTGCCTTTAGCTCTGCTGTTTATGCCGCAGCCCTGCCATGCCCTGACGCTGGAAGAAGGGCTCAAGGCAGTGACCGACAACGGGAGAGACGTGAAAATAGCCCGGTCCGATGAAGCAATCGCACGGGATACGGTATCGCTCGCCCGCGCCCCCTGGCTCCCCTTTGTCGATCTCTATGGGCGGGAGACCTGGCTCCGCTACCAGCCGGAGGCGAAAACCCCGTTCGGCTCAATGGCAACGGCCCAGGACCAGTTCACGACCTACGGCGTCCGGGCCACGCAGACGCTCTACGATTTCGGCAAGACCTCGTCCGCCATTGATTCCGCTAAGTTCGGACTGCAGGCCCGCGAGATCGAGACGCTGCGTGTAAAGAACCAATCGGCCCTGAATTTTATCGTTTCCTATCTCGACCTGCTTGAAGCCGAAAAGCTCCTGCGGGTGGCTGGCGAAGAGGTCACGCGCTACGAAGCGCACCGGAAGGACGCTGAAGCGCGGCTTAAGGCAGGCGTCATCACCCGGAACGAAGTGCTCCAGGCCGAGGTCACACTTGCCGACTCCCGCCAGCGGCTTCTCTCCGCCGAAGATATCCTTTCGCTCAGGGCATCGAGGATCAATAGTCTGCTTTTGAAACCTTTGAACGATCCCGTGCAGGCGGAAGAGGTCAAGCCCGGTCCGGCCACCGGCATTACGCTGGAAGCGGCATGGGCCGCGGCGGAAACGGAGAACGCCGACCTCAGGGACCTGGACGCGAAAATAGCGGCAAAGAGCGAGAGCGTCCGAACGATCGAAGCGGAATTCCTTCCCACGCTCTACCTCACCGGCGGCTACGAGTACCAGGAGAACCAAAACCAGGTGCATCCGCGCAACTGGTCCCTGATCGCAGGCGTGAACATCAACCTCTTTTCAGGCGGAGCGAGCAGATCCAGGGTCGGCATGGCAAACAGTGAACTGCGGTCGCTCAAGCTCATCCGGGAAAAGCTGCTCGATACCGTCAAACTCGATGTCAAGGCTGCCTATCTCGACCAGCAGACCTCCCGTCAGAAGGTCGAAGTGGCGAATACCGCCGTTGCCGCCGCTGTGGAGAACCTGCGGCTGCATACGCTCAGGTTCAAAGAGGGAGTGGGGACGACCACCGATGTGCTGGACGCGGTCACGCTCTTGTCGACGGCGGAGTCTAATCTCTTGCGCGCGGCCTATGCCATGCAGCGGGCAGAGGCCAGCCTGCTATACGCCATGGGCAAGGACCTGGTGACCGCGTACGGACAATAAGCTGCGCTGTGATAAGTGCCAATATTTCTGAAATGGACGCTATATGGACAATAATTCCCTCAAAGACTATCCTGTTGTGATCGAAATCCCGATCGCCTGGGGCGACATGGATGCGTTCCAGCATGTGAACAATGTCGCTTACTTCCGGTATTTCGAAAGCGCCCGCATCTTCTATTCCGAGAAGCTGGGATTGCACAAGATGAGGGATGAAACCGGCATCGGCCCGATCCTGGGGTCTACCAGCTGCAAGTACCGGCTTCCCCTTACCTATCCCGACACCGTGTCCGTGGGCGCAAAGGTTATTGACATCGCCGAGGACCGGTTCACGATGAAGTATGTAGTCGTAAGCCACAGGCATCAGAAGCTCGCGGCGGAGGGCGACGGCGTGGTCGTGATGTACAACTATAATGAAGGAAAGAAGACCGCCATACCTGAGGAGCTGCGGGAGCGGATCAAAGTAATGGAAAAGATGAAATAAACAAACCTGAACCTAATTCTTCGACAGGATAACAGGATAAAATCCGGTAAAACATTTCATTCTGAAAATCCTGTCAATCCTGTCAATCCTGTCAATCCTGTTATCCTGTCAAAAAGATTTGATTATTCCTGCCAAGTTTCGCAAATGTGCTCCACCCACTAACAATGACACCTCTCATGTAATTTTTCCCGGGAACTTTTCCCGACCCTCCCCTGTCTAATCACCCAGAAGCACCCAATTCCCTTTTAGACAGGAGGCTCCCTATGCGACCGACACTCCGATCCATCCTCTTCCTCGCGGTATGTATGCTCGCAAGCACCACCGGCAGCGCCCAGCATATAGAATCAGACGACAAGACCCTTTCACCGTACTTCTTTGTTCAGAGTGATGACCCCTCCGTTGACCGGCTTCCGCTCAAGGCCACCTCAGCTTTCGTCAACATCTCCGGCGTCATCGCCGACGTCAAGGTCACCCAGGTTTACAAGAACGAAGGCCGCCATGCCTTGGAGGCAATCTATATTTTCCCGGCATCCACGCGCGCCGCGGTCTACGGGATGAAAATGACCATCGGTGAGCGGGTCATCAATGCGAAGATCAAAAAGCGCGATGAAGCCCGGCAGGAATATGAGCAGGCAAAACAGCAGGGCAAAAGCGCCTCGCTCCTGGAACAGCGGCGTCCGAACGTGTTCCAGATGAACGTGGCGAACATCATGCCCGGCGACCTAATCACGGTCGAGATGAGCTACACGGAACTGCTCGTGCCCACGGACAAGGTCTACGGGTTCGTCTACCCCACGGTGGTCGGGCCGCGCTACTCGAACCAGACTGCCGCAACCGCACCGCCCTCTGACAAGTGGGTCCAGAATCCTTATCTCCACGAAGGCGAGGCGCCGCCTTATACCTTTGACATTAACGTGAACATCGCTGCTGGCATGCCGATCCAGAAGCTCTTCTGCACCTCGCACCAGGTGGATGTTCATTACCACGGGAATTCCACTGCCTCCATAAATCTTGACCCTTCGGACAAGACCGGCGGCAACCGCGACTATATCCTGAAGTACCAGCTTGCGGGCGAGCAGGTGGACTCGGGCCTTCTCCTGCACCAGGGCGAGAAGGAGAACTTCTTTCTGCTCATGCTCCAGCCGCCGAAGCGGGTGACACAGGCGCTGATACCGGGGCGAGAGTATATCTTTATCGTGGACGTGTCTGGCTCCATGCATGGGTTCCCGCTTGAAATCTCCAAGACCCTTTTAAAGGACCTTATAGGAAATCTCAGGCCAAGCGACCGGTTCAATGTGGTGCTCTTTGCCGGAGGCTCGACCGTGATGTCCGAAACCTCTGTTCCCGCGACCTCCGCGAATATCGCGAGAGCGCTGGACGTGATCGACAATCAGCAGGGCGGGGGCGGCACCGAGCTTTTGCCCGCGCTCAAACGTGCACTGCTCCTGCCTAAGTCTGAAGGATTTTCGCGCACCATTGTAATCGCCACGGACGGCTATGTCAGCGTTGAGGAAGAAGCCTTTGACCTCATCAGGAACAATCTCGCGAGCGCCAACATGTTCGCATTCGGCATCGGCTCGTCCGTGAACCGTCACCTCATCGAAGGCATGGCGCATGTGGGCCTGGGAGAACCTTTCGTGATAACGAAGCCTGAAGAAGCGCCCGCAAAAGCAGAAGCGTTCCGTAAGCTGATCGAGTCGCCGGTACTGACCCGGGTCAAGGTGGACTTCGGCGGATTCGACATCTATGATGTGGAGCCTGCAAGCCTTCCCGATGTGCTGGCCGACCGCCCGGTGATCGTGTTCGGCAAATGGCGCGGCAGACCAACGGGAACCATCACCCTCAGCGGTCTGACCGGCGAGAAACCCTATTCTGACGAGATCAAAATCGCAAGCGTTAAGCCCGAGAGCACGAACGCCGCCCTGCCCTATCTCTGGGCGCGCCAGCGGATCTTGCTCCTGTCGGATTACAACCTGCTCCGAAACGATGACTCCCGTATAAAGGAGGTCACCAGCCTGGGGCTCACCTATAACCTCCTGACGGCCTACACCTCGTTCATTGCCGTGGACTCCGAAGTTCGCAACAAGAACGGCAGAGCAACGACCGTGAACCAGCCGCTGCCGCTGCCGGAAGGAGTATCGGATTATGCGGTAAACAGGGCAATGGCGGGAAGCGTAGCTTCGCCCATGATGATGAAACAAAAGTTCGCTGCCGCGGAAGAAATAACGCTGCCTGCCAAGTCAGAGGACAAAGCAGCAAAACCAAAGGCCGCTCTCCCGCAGTTCTCTGTCAAAATAAGCACGCTTTCCGTAACAGGCGGCCTCAGCAGGGATTCGGTCCGCAACGCCATGGAGCAGCAGATACAAACTCTTTTCGCTTGTTTTCAGAATGTGATTTTACGGGGAACGATCGAGGTCCGGCTTACCATAAACGCGAATGGTGTTGTGAAGAAGGTCCAGTTGATCAACAGCATCAGCCGGAACAAGACCGCTGATCAATGCGTTCTCCAACAGATAAAGAGCTGGCACTTCCCGACAGCCGTCGATGGAAAGGATACGGACGCAACCGTGAAGCTTTTAATCAGATCCTGAAACAAACTCACTCTTCCGAAACTGCTGCGCATCGCAACCTCCCCCTCAACGGGGAGGTTGTCTTTTTACCCATGGACACGCGACGAAGGCTCATTTTGCCGCATCATTTCTTTACTCTCCCCGGGTTATCTGCTAAACTAAATTGGATAAACAGCCAGAGAGAAAGCACGTCGTCGTGGTGGAACAGACCCTGCTTGGCAGCTCCAGCATCACTTTATAATCTGCGTCCATCCGCGTAATCTGCGGCCAAACGGTTTTTTGTTCTTCCCGGAGGAAACACATGGCAAAGAAAAAAGCTGTTACTACCACGGACGCTCCCGGTCCGCTCCTGACGGACCATGACACCTACCTGTTCAAGGAAGGGACCCACTTCGGTCTCTATGACAAGCTCGGCGCCCATCCGCGGACCGTAGGCGGCGCCACGGGTACGCACTTTTCCGTCTGGGCCCCGAACGCCCAACAGGTCTCCGTCGTGGGCGATTTCAACGGCTGGAATCCCAACTCCCATCATCTCGTTGTCCGGCCTGACAGCTCAGGCGTCTGGGAAGGGTTTCTCCCGGGCCTTGGCGAAGGAACGCTCTATAAATTTCATATCGTCTCGCGCCACAACAACTATGCCGTGGACAAGGCCGATCCCTTCGCGTTCCGTTGCGAGGAGCCGCCCCGGACAGCCTCGATCGTCTGCGACCTCGCATACAAGTGGGGTGACAAGGGCTGGATGAAGGACCGCCACAAGGCAAACAGCCTGAGCGCCCCCTACTCGGTCTATGAACTGCACATCGGCTCCTGGCGGCGGGCGGTGGAACGGGACAACGGTTTTCTTACCTACCGGGAACTGGCGCCGCTGCTTACGGAATACGTGAAACAGTCCGGATTTACCCACGTCGAATTCATGCCGATCATGGAGCACCCTTTCTACGGTTCCTGGGGATACCAGGTGACCGGCTTCTTCGCTCCCTCGGCGCGCTACGGCACACCCCAGGACTTCATGTTCCTCGTCGATCATCTGCACCAGAATGGCATCGGCGTGATCCTCGACTGGGTGCCGTCCCACTTCCCCACTGACGAGCACGGCCTGTCCTATTTCGACGGTACGCACCTTTACGAACACATGGACTCGCGCAAAGGGTTTCACCCCGATTGGAAGAGCTACATTTTCAACTACGACCGGCATGAGGTCGTCGCCTTTCTGGTCAGCAGCGCGCTCTTCTGGTTCGACAAATACCACATCGACGGCATCAGGATCGATGCCGTGGCGTCCATGCTCTACCTCGACTATTCCCGCGAGAAGGGCGAATGGATCCCGAACGAATTCGGCGGCAGGGAGAACATCGGCGCGATCAATTTCCTGAGGCGTATGAACATGGAGGTCTACCGCCGGTTTCCCGATGTTCAGACCATTGCGGAAGAGTCAACGTCCTGGCCCATGGTCTCGCGGCCTGCCTATCTGGGGGGCCTCGGCTTCGGCATGAAATGGAACATGGGCTGGATGCACGACACCCTTACGTACGCGACCACGGACCCGCTCTTCCGCAAGTACCACCACAACCAGCTCACCTTCAGCATCTGGTACGCCTTTTACGAGAACTTCATGCTTTCGCTCTCGCACGACGAGGTGGTGCATGGCAAGCGCTCGCTCCTTGCAAAAATGCCGGGCAATGACTGGGAAAAGTTCGCGAACCTGCGCCTGCTCTTCGGCTACCAGTTCGGCCACCCGGGAAAGAAGCTCCTTTTCATGGGCATGGAGTTCGGGCAGTGGAACGAATGGTACCACGAAGCAAGCCTGGACTGGCACCTCATGCAGTATCCCCAGCACCAGGGCCTGCACCAGTGGGTGCGCCACCTGAACATCCTGTACCGCCGGGAGCCGGCGCTCTATGAACTGGACTTTGCGCAGGACGGGTTCGAATGGGCCGACATCAGCGACTGGGAAAGCAGCGTGATCAGCTTCTTCAGAAAGGGAAAGACCACGGATGATCTGTTTCTGATCGTCTGCAACTTCACACCCGTGGCGCGTTCGTCCTACCGGATCGGGGTGCCGCGGACAGGGTTCTGGCAGGAAGCGCTGAACAGCGACGCCGACCTTTATGGCGGGAGCAATCAGGGAAATCTCGGCGGTGTGGACGCGGAGCCGGTAAGCTCACACGGCAAGGATTTCTCGTTATCGATCACTCTGCCGCCGTTGGGCGTCATTTTCTTTAAACATTCGGGTGGCGGTTTTTAGCTTCACACAAGCCTGTCGGACTATCCCGAATAACCAACATACGCTATACCAGATTTGGCAGAGGTCGTCGTGGTTAGTCCTCATAGTCGGGCCGGGGTGATTAAGCGGTCGTCAAGAATGATGAAGAGGAAGTCACATTAAAATAGTTCAAGAAGTACGGGACGAAAAGGAAACCGCATCCGCTCAACCCCGAGTACCAGGACATCGAGCTGCCGGACAAGAAGCAGCATCGCATTGCGGGCAGGATCATAGAAAAGACGAAGCGATATAAACAATATGCCCATCAGTGCCACTCATCCCAACAGTGAGATATTTCACTCTTTCTCCATGTAATGCGCAAGCGCCTTCCTTACCTTACGCGGCAGGTCTGCAGGATTAGTAGAGCGAAACAGGTGGTTGCAGACGATATTATCGAAAATCTCGCGCTCCCAATCGGATAGTGAGCATACTTGTTTCCACCATGAACCCGTAGACCCATCGCCCTCATGCTTATATCTATGTATAATATAGGGCTCGGGCATTAGAAGTATCTTGTAGAACTCGGCATGGTCTTTGCCGAAAGCCTTTAAAAAGTAATCAAGCTTAGTCCCAACAAGACCGCGCGTCCTAATCAAGACACATTGTATTGCTCGAAGGTATTTAACGTTCCAGTGTTTCCCGATATTTCCCGGCGTCGATGTGCGACGATTCTTACTCTTCAGGTCAACATACCGCATCGGAAATGAGAATATTTGCAATCCTAACTCGTCGTTAAGGTTAAGATTGATTCTCAGTCTGTCATAGAAATCATCGGGATGGTCTTTATAATTAAAAAGTATGTAATTAGAAAGGTATTTGAGATCATACTTGGCGGCTAAACGTACCCTTTTCTCATATATTTTTCTAAAGCGTATATCATCAAACGCAATTCGAATCGGTTTAATTGCAATTTCGCTCAACAATGCCATTTTATCTTCTGTCAATAGACGTGAGTCCAGCCCTTGATTAAAGTCAACATAGCGGCGCACAGTTGTTGTTCGTCCAGCGTCGTTTTTGTATGAATATGTTGCTCCTCTTTTAAAACCCAACGCCTTAATATCACGGATTATATCTGCAAAGCGTTCCGATGCTAAGACATTATTGTCTAGCAAGATGAGATTTCGCTTCTCGCCATAGAGTTCTTCTATAAGCTGTATCTGTCTTCGAAGAGGCAGATATCCATTAAATTTAGGTTCAATTTTTTGCACTGCACAAAACGAACACCCGTTGGGACAGCCCCGCGTAGCATACCCGATGTAACAATCTTGCAACGTATAAGTATAATTTGCATTTTTGAATATGCTATAGTCAGGCGTAAGCGTATCTATATTTATTTTACTACTGCGGTCGAGAATTCCTGGAGTATTTAGCAAACCCGGTATCACCGTAGCGCCGGTTTCCAACTCCAAATCATCCTGAAGGAGTGTCGCCAATACACCGCCTACAATCACATCGGACCGACGAGGTACGCTGTCCTGATAGTAATCTATTGCCTTGACGGTTTCCTTCCAGTAATAAGTAAAAAGAGAACTTATATATACACGATCCCAACGTTCAGCGCGCATTTCTGGAATGCAGCCTTTAACAAATACAACGCGATCATGCAAACGCTTATGATATGCTGCGATTTTCATTAATCCCAAAGGGGGATATTTGCTTTTAAATGGTGGCTCAACCAATAAGATATTCCGCATCAGTAATCCTAACTTTCCGGTTCAGACTGCTCAAAGATATAATGGACAAACTGCTTGGCAAGTTCTTTACAACTTGCTGGATCGAGTTGCGGATCTGTATCCCTGGAACTTGACAGTAGGTAATCATGAAGAAAATCTTCTATGAGAATTTTCATTCCAGCATTCGCGTAGTCTTCAATGATTGCGAGAACTTCCTTGTCGTTCGATACTTTTTTATAGTCGAAGGCATTTTGCTCTAAGACCATGGCATAGTAGCATGCCCACTCACGAGGAGTAATAGTGCTCGACCAAAAACGATCATCACGACGTTTGACTGGCGACGGTTTCCCTTTCCGATAACCGAGACAAACACAGAGATAAAATAATTCGTGAAAATCTTCCACTACGCCGTTATTTTTTATATTGTTGTATAACTCTTTATACTTTGCGTCTGTTGCAACGCGTATCTTTCCATCCATTTTCATTGGTAAACCTCCTCGTCACGAAGAATAGTCAGCGCAGAACTAATATCTTGCTCAACAATCTTCGTGTTACCATCAGTGGTAGAACGCAGCACAAAGAACTTCCCCCATTTGCCGCTGTTTTTTAGAAGCTGTGCCTCCTGACGCCGAAATTCGGTATCCGTAGCGAGAAGAATCCATTGGGATGCAAAAGTAGGCACCATATTAATGAGGTTCTGTCGGTGCTCATATGACAATCGACCAAATGGTGTGTCCATAAACAGAGGGATTTCAATTTTGTCACCACGCGAAGCAGTTCTTGCCAGGGCGGCAATGAATGAAATAGACATAATTTGTCGCTGTCCTGCTGAGATGTTGGCAAGAAAGGGCTTTTTATATCGATCCAGCACCTGCAACGAATAGTCATCGTTGACAATAATAGTCCGCAGATTTTCCCGGCCTTCTTTATCAAGTAGATCACGGAAAAGTCTTGTAGCTGAATCACCTATCATATTTTTAATTTCTCTTGTGAATTGACTGTATACATCATTGAGTGCGTCCTGTGTATCACGCGCAAGGATAGAACGTCGCGAAAGCTCATCATTGCGACCAACCTTAAGCTTTTCTTCTTTAAGAAGCGCTCTCAGGCGAATATTTTCTTGATGAAGCTGTTCTAATTGAGTCTGTTTATTTCGGGCATCAGCCTCAAGAGTTATAATGTTCTCTTGAAGTTTTTTTCGATGATCATCCAATTTAGTGGCATCTTGGCGCTCCGATGTGCCAATCTGATTACTAACATTCTCTATGCTCCGATTGATATTGGCAATGGCACTACGAAAATTCCCGTATTGTTGCAAACGCTTTTCGACAAGGTCCGCATCGTCGCCAAAATGATTGCGTACCTCGCTGAGGTATCTCCAAAGATTTAGTGCAGAGTCCTGGGTCGTAACATCACTGGTTCTTTTTTGCCAGTCAAGAATATGTGAATGTGCTTCCGGGTCTTTGAGTATTCCTCTACCGCAAATGCATACATCGTCTTCCAGGATACGCTCGATCAAATCACGACGGATTTCAGACGGGATTTCCCCTTTTTGTTTTTGCCGTTCGATATGCTCGAAAACATTAATAACGGTAGGAGCGACCATGAGAGAAGCCGCCTTACACACAAGATTGCGCATTTCGTTAAGAGCATTTATTGCATGTTGTTCCAAGTCATTCAATTCTTTTTCTAGCGATTTACGCCGATCGAGCAAATGACGAATTTCATTAAAACTTGTCAGCTTCTGGTCCGTGTCTTCAATTTCCTTCCGGGCTCGGCGCATTTCGTCCGCCAAGTCATCAAGACGCTTGCGCAAACGGGATTGCTCCTCCTCATTATCGCCAAGTCGTTTCAAGAGTCGCGATAACTCTTCATGAGAAGAGTTCGATAATTCTTTTTCCAGCGTTTTTGCTACACGACCAACCGCTCGAATCGCGGTTTCAAGCGCATCAACGTTTAGCAGGTTGCGAATACCGGCACTGATTTCTCTACGCTGCTCAATACTGGCACGTGTTAAACGCTCAATTTTCTCGCCGTCAAACAAGAAGTAATCTTTAACACGCCGATCAAGAATGTTATCAATTTCAGCATCAATTTCAGTTGCAGAAACAGTGCGGGTGTTTCCAGTACTTGTAGTCACAAAAAGGCGTTTTTCATCTTCCTCTTCGATTATCCGATTTCCGTCCTGCATTCCCAGGATGGCCCTTCGCAAACGATAAGTCTGCCCGCGATGCGAGAATTCTAACTCGACAGCTGTTCGCACAGGCTTTCCAGCACTCGCTTCTAGTGCTGATACATTTACGAGCTGCAATTCTTCGCGCTGGACATCACCATCCTGGCTCAATCTGCGCTCTCCGAAAAGACAAAACATGATTGCCCTAAATAGCCCCGTTTTCCCCCGTCCGTTCTCGCCAAAAATTACCGTCACATTAGCATTATCCTGTGATGGAGTTACGAATTCCAGCTCTTGCTTTCCATTGAACTGGCGGAAGTTTTCAACCATCATCTTATGAAGTAACATTTGCCTTCACCTTCCTCTTGCTTGGCGAGTTTTCGCACAATGGACTGCAGCTGATCAGCGACTGCCGCTTCCGGATATGATTCGGATAAGCGGATAGCCTGAATCGCCAATTCTCTAACATCAGCAGGATATGTGTTTAGCTTTTCAATAATCAAAGCATTGACATCAGGCAAGATCGTTTTGTCATTAGTCATAATCACTCCAGTCCCATTGTTTCAGAGTATGATAAACATCCCAGGGTTTTTCATCGAGCAAATTCAGCAGTTCCAGTTTGTCGAGAATGTCGCGTACTACCGACCGAGCGCTAAATTGGTTAATCGCGGAGGATGCAAATTCAGCGAATCGAGGCATTTCTCGTTTAAGGATGCCTACATCTGCACCAAGCTTCAGATCCAGTCTTTCGGGGGGAGGTGCAACAAGAAAGTCATAGATAACCGCGCGGTCCTTTCCGTTTGCTTTCCGGAGAATTCTTCCGCGACGCTGGACAAACTCACGTGGATTCGTACTACTAGCAAGAATGAAAGCAATCCTCGTCGAAGGCACATCAACCCCTTCATCAAGACATTTGATCGCAACAAGAACCTGAATGTCACCTTTTTCGAATTGGGCTAAAAGTTTTTCACGATCAGATAAACTGACCTCATGAACAAATTCGTGGCACCGTAGGTCAAGAGCCGCGACTGCCTGGAGCACATCCCTGTGTCCTCCAGGCGCACAATATATCAGGATGCCTTTTGGCTCCTCCCCGCGTTGTCGATAGTCTTCATGAATGCGACGCAACAATTGGAGCAAAGCTGGCAATTTTTGCTGCGCTGACGAAATGATCCGGGAACGCTGCAAGAGCATCTTTTGGAGCCTTTCAAGCATTTGGGAATCATGTTTTGCCGCAGCAGCAATGGCTACTATTTTTTGTGTGATTTCCTCATATTGTTCTGCCTCTTCAGCAGTAAGACTCACCAATTGAGGATAATATTCATAAGGAGTTAAAAACTCTCCGATAGCTTCTTCTAACGAGTACTCAAAACAGGTCGGCCCAAAATAGTTAAAAATCGTGTTGGTTCCTTCATCATCGAACCATCGACGTGGAGTGGCAGACAATCCGAGTCGCAAACCTGCATTTTCCGTCATAGCCTTACGCAAGTGGGATGCGCCCAGTCCATGCGCTTCATCACCTATCAGCAAGGTATCCTTTACTGGAAGTCGGCGAATAGCCGAAGCAAATCTGTCCGTTGACGCGGTTTTATGTACAGCGAGGATGCAAAGATGTTTTTTTACGCCGATGTTGAAATCCTGAATGGCTGATTTTACATCTATTTGCCATCGTCCATGCTCGCCACTGCATAGAATCGGGTCGAAACCGAACTGACTGCAGTTACGTTGCCACTGTTCAAGTAAGTGCAAATAGGGAACAAGAATTATCAGTGCCAAACGACCACGTTCCTGATAGACAATTGTCGCGGCAGCCAATGAGGTAATTGTTTTCCCGGTACCCGTTGCCATTTCAAAAACTCCGCGACAACCTGCTTCGCGCCACTTTTCGATAGCCTTGTGCTGGTAATCGTGTAGCTTAATTGTACAATGTGGAGACGTTGAAGCCATCTCTTGTGTTATTTTAGGAAATGCGGAGCGCGAATACGGCGGCTCTGGTGAGGTTCGCAGTTTGATGAACTTTTCAAGAATTGCATCCGGAATACGATGTACTCGAAATTGCTTATTCTGATTATTCCATAATGCTTCGAGCCGGCTATGATGCATAACAACATATGGAGCTTGCCCGGAATCCCAGGACTTAAACACGGAAAAGGCCTCGCCATTCAAAGAAGCCTTAATCGAATCATTTAGTGACCCATGAATTGCAACTCGATCTCCGGTTTCGTCAGCAAATATTCCAACTTTGTCATGATAATCACCATGAGACCCTTGATCTCTTGCAATAGCAAATCTAAATTCAATAATTCCATCGGCGACCATCCAGGCTAGTGCATTACGAGTATCTGACTCCAGCGTCATTGCGAGTTCATCGATATTTCGCGAAAGAGCTTCTCGAAGAACATCATTAGTCTTTGCCGCTTCCCCCTGCTTCAGCGCTTCCCAGTCATCTGCATCAAGAATGGGTGAAACTATGATTCTAGCAGAACCACCACCCGTCACAAATGCCACCATCCCTTGGGCGGCAAGACGCAACCATCCAGACGTGAAAAATCCTACACCGCGTAAATAGTCCTTTGCCTGACGAAGCAAAGGTACTTGCAGATCGCGAATTAGATCATAGTCTTCGCTGTCGTATACAGGTAACAGTTCAATTTCCTTCAGCATGATCTCGCAACCTCGCTAACTGCACTACATTACCCTTAAGAACGACACGACTGCCTGGCCCCAACATCAAAGGCGTTAGACTTTTCATCAGGATTCCACCCTCACGCATGTCAGAAATGAACTGTTCAATATTAGCTGCCCCATCGTACTCGGCATCAAGAATATAATAGAGTAGGTCGTCAAGAGTTACTATGCCATACGAATTGTTGACTGACACGAAGGCATTTCGTTGTGTACCAAGGATACGATATTTCTTTTCGTAGGATAGTAGTTCCCCAACGAGGGTCGGTGTCCAGGAAATATTGCAGGGAAGTTTTGGCAATTTATCGTAAACGTAATCGTAAAGATAAAAAATCAGTCCATAAAATTTGCCTGAGTTTTTTCGATTTGCAAGATGTCCTACGGCTAATAACTCTAAGGTAGCCTGCTGTTCCTCAGTCCATTCTAGTGATTCAATATGTACGACGACACCCTCACTGTAACGTATAATTTCACTGCGACAATATATCACATTGTAGACGCTTCTTTGTTCATAGCCCAAATTATCGACAAAATGCTGATGTAAATCCGCTAAGCTGCACGGTGTGCCTTTTGAACGGATGTAGCTGATTACTTCCGCTGCCACACCTGTGGCACGGTCCTTCTCTGTAGTCAATCCCAATAGTTGGATGCTGGGATAGCGAGAAAGCTCAACTTGATCGGAACAATAAAATTGAGGGTCTTCTCCATGTCGTGTACATGAAATAATGCCAAAAATGATATAGCGTCCGCTCTGGGAGCGGATTTAATGATTGTTAGTGAGGCATAAAAAGTG
>JAYTJE010000056.1:0-24088 GCA_043731355.1 Nitrospirota bacterium | reverse complement strand
CGGCGACGTACTGGTCGTGACCAAGGACGCGCCCACGGAAAGCAGCAGCGAGTACGCGCAGGGCGGCGTGGCCGTTGTGCTTTCGGATGAGGATGAGATTTCGATCCACC
Organism: Nitrospirota bacterium; assembly: GCA_043731355.1. Taxonomy (GTDB): domain Bacteria; phylum Nitrospirota; class UBA9217; order UBA9217; family UBA9217; genus GWC2-56-14. The sequence continues at coordinate 23,978 of JAYTJE010000056.1, read as the reverse complement.
TTGAAGACACGCTCAGGGCGGGCGATGGACTCTGTCTGCGCAAGGCCGTGAGCGCCCTTGTCGAGGAAGGGCCCACGCGAATTCGGGAAATGATCCTCTGGGGCGCGGAATTCGACAAAGAAGGCGCCAAGCTCGCTTTTACCCAGGAAGCGGCGCACTCCAAACGGCGGATCCTGCATGCCCAGGGCGACTCCACGGGCAAGGAGCTCATGCGGGTCCTGATCAACAAAGTGCGCGCGACCAGCGCGGTGGCGAAGCTCGACTTTGCCTTCACCCGGGACCTGATCATCGAACAGGGCCGGTGCGTAGGAGCTGTGGTCTGCCAGCAAAAGTTAAAAAAAATATTGATCATTTCCGCGCGTGCGGTCCTGCTCGCCACCGGCGGCGCGGGCCAGTTGTACGAACGCACCACCAATCCCGCCGTGGCTACCGGAGACGGCATGGCCATGGCCTGGCGCGCCGGCGCGGCGCTTGTTGATATGGAATTCGTCCAGTTCCACCCGACCGCCCTCTTCCGCGCGGGCGCGCCCCAGTTCCTGCTTTCCGAAGCCATGCGCGGCGAAGGCGGCATGCTCAAGAACAGCAAAGGCCAGCGCTTCATGGACGGCTACCATTCGGCCCGGGAGCTTGCGCCGCGCGATGTGGTCACCCGCGCCATCCACTCCGAAATGGCGCTGACGGGCGCGGACCACGTCTATCTCGACATGACCCATTTGAACAGCGACTACATCATCCAACGCTTTCCCCGGATATATACGACCTGCAAAGAGCTCGGCATCGATATATCCAAAGAGCCGATACCGGTATCTCCCGCGGCCCACTATATCATGGGCGGCGTGAAAACCGATCTCTGGGGCGCAACAAACGTGCCCGGCCTGTTCGCCGCCGGAGAGACCGCCTGCACCGGCGTACACGGCGCGAATCGTCTGGCAAGCAACTCATTACTGGAAGGCCTGGTCTACGGAGAACGCGCCGGACTGGCGGCAGCCCGGTATGCGCGAAAAAGGACCGAGCGTGTATCACCCCGGTTGGATCTGTCGGTCCTTCATAAACGCGCGGCCTCGCCGGAATCAGGCTCCGCCGCTCCCGCGGACATACGTGCACTATTGAAGAAGCTTATGTGGTCGAACGTGGGGATCGTGCGGAATAAAAAAGAGCTTGTTGCCGCGATCAAGCAGCTGAAGGCCTGGGGCCGCGCCATGAAAGGCCACGATCCCGACAGGAATGTCTTCGAGGTGAACAATATGATAACCACTGCCTCGCTCATTACCCGCTCGGCCCTGCTCCGCGAAGGCAGCGTGGGCGCGCATTTTCGGAGCGACTTCCCGGCCAAAGGCAGGAGCTGGCGCAAGCGGATCGTCATAACGAAATAGCAGGCACTCATTCCTCTGTCTTTTAGACAAACCCTATGATCACCACTCTCCCATTTCCTGCCGACAAGATCAGCGCCTCCCACCAGCTTATCATTGTCACCACCAGTTCCTGGAGCGACTGCAACGCACGGCTTTGCTGTTTTGAACGTTCGGACGCGGGCTGGACCAGGCAGGTGCCCGCTTTCGCCGGTGTGGTCGGAATGAAAGGAATGGCCTGGGATGGGGAACAGAGGGAGATCGCAGGTGAAGGTCCCCTAAAGCGCGAAGGCGATGGCAGGTCTCCGGCTGGTGTGTTCCGGCTGCTTTGTGCCATGGGACATGCTGCGAAGCCTCCGGACAACGTCACCGTTCGATACGAGCGGATCCTGCCGGACATGCATTGCGTTGACGACGCCGGCTCGGCCTATTACAACAGGATCGTGAGCGAAAGCAGGCTGGGACTGACCACAGAGAAACGATGGAAGTCGTCTGAACGATTGATCCAGATGCCGGAGGAGTATCGATGGCTCATTGTGGTCGACTATAACAGGCAAGCTCCCAAACCGGGCGCAGGCAGCTGCATCTTCCTCCACATCTGGCGCTCACCGGAGAAGGGCACAGCGGGCTGCACAGCCATGGCGGAAGAGGACCTGTTGGCCGTCCTGCGATGGCTCCAAAACGAAAAAAATCCGCTCCTCGTACAGTTGCCGAGAGCGGAATATGAAAAGGGCTGGAAAACCTGGGGACTTCCCTCGCCGGAACAGCTCGAAGCATCTTAGTTGGTCGGCCGGGTAAAACGGGGCAAAACCCGATCTCCTTCGCCCGGCAACGTTGCTGAACACAAATAGCTGCATCGGAACCGCGCCGCCTCCCTGTCTCCGCAGTTGACCAAACCAAACGAAGCCATCAGAACAAGTGCCGCGACTGAGAGAGCATTAAACTTCCTGTTGCGTGTTGTATTCGTGTGAACCTCCTTTAATATTCGCCTGGCTTTACTCAAAGCGGTTAGCCCAGATGCTGAAGAGTGCGCCGTCCCACTGTGACCACACCGCTATGGCATTGCCGTGCCAAAAGCCTTTGGTGCGGCCAGGGGCGGCAGACCGCCGCCATCGCCTCCGCATGCCGCAAATACCGCAAGAACCAGCAACGTGGAAAGACCGATCAACCTGAGTTTGCTTTTCATGATTTTTTCTCCTTTGTGTGCTGCGCGTGAGCCTTGCGTATCCTGAAAAAATCCAATCCCACCACACCGCCGGGGTTAGTGGATTCTGCCGGTGGTGGTGATGAAGACAGGCCCGGTTCCCGCCGCGAAGGTTCCGATATTGGACATCGCGCCGGTCGTGGCATCGAGGCTGTAGGCCAGGACACCGGCGTTCACCGCCACGTAGGCGTACTTGCCTGATGGATCAACGGTGATAGACCGGGGCAGGTACATCGAGAAATCCCCGGGCACGATGTCAATGGGTGTCAGGCGACCGGCTGAAGTGTTGGTCGGATAGATGCTGTAGACCCAGACGCTCGTAGAATAAAAATTCGTTACGTAGGCGAATTCTCCGGAGGGACCGATGGCAAATGAGGAAGGACCATTTCCAGCCACCTCAGGGCTGCCCGCCACTTCTGTCAGCAAGCCCGTGACGGCGTTAATGGTGTATGCCGCGACGGCCCCGGGGTCGCCCAGGATGACGCTACTAAAGCCCACATAAGCGAATCTGCCGGAGGGATCAATGCTGACGGAAGCGGGAAAGTGACCGGTTACAATAGTGCCGACATGGGTCAGGATGCCCGTTGCGTCGTTGATGCTGTAGATCGAGACATTGTCTGAACCGCTATTCGCCGCATAGGCAAATTTACCAAAACGAGCGCGGTGAGGGCGCCGGTGGCGGTATGGATGCGGTACGCCGAGACGTTGCCGGAGGTTGTATTCGCCACGTATGCAAATTTCCCGGAGGGCTCGACACTGATCGAGCAGGGACCGGCCCCCGCTGTCACGGTCCCGGCACTTATCAGAGCGCCGGACGTGGCGTTGATGCGATAGGCCGACACGCCCCCCCCGAAATTCGCAACATACACAAACTTGCACAGGCGTAAGGATTGAAAGTAGCCTGGAATTATAAAGAAATAATCACCTGACAGAAGGATTACGCCTCAAATTTCAGCACTCCTGTTTAAAAAAAGGTACTTTGGGGGAAACTTTCGTGCCGCCCCATGTGATCATGCCGAACCATATCGTGACACTCTAAATGCCGCAGGAAAAACCGGACGACCAGGCGCTGCCGATCATAGAGATCCCGGCTGAAGACCCGCGGCAAAATGCTCCCCGCCCCGTCCCAACCGGGGAAGATACTATACGCATACATCCTTACTTATTATGCTGGCGACTGTGCGCGAGAGTTGCCGGTGCAGTTCCTCCTGCTTACTTGTTACGCGAGTAGTCGTGCAAAAGCTGACGGGCGCACTCCTCCGCAATATGGGTAACGGTTTCTTTGATCTTGTCCTGCACTTTTTTGCTTTCACTGGTTTTGAGGTCATCAAGCACGATTCGTTCACGGTAGGTGTTGCCGCTCCCGCCGTAGCCGCAACTGCCGACGTTCCAGAGCGTCTTGCCGTCCTCAAGGCGCGTGAGACGCGACCGGACCTGCATGGTAATGGCGTAGGTTTGCCAGTCGACCGGTGTGAAATAGAACCCCCAGCGCTCGATCCAAACTTCAAGCACCGAACCGTTCTTGTACTTCTCTTTGAGAATTCCCGCATCGGAAATCACCGGCAAGGGCGCGGCCTTGCGCTCGGTGCGCAGGTTTCCGAGACCGGCGCTGGTAGCGAGCGCCTTGACGAATTGATTGGTTACCTCACGGTTGGGGTCGTAACTCCCAAGCTTGCTCTGAATCTCGGCGCCGCTTGGCGTATCGTGCAGCTTGATTTGAACGTACGAGTGCTTGACGATCGGCGGGTTGACCTGTGGCGTCGGAGTTGCGTAATGCACAATATGGATTGCCGGCAGTTTGCGCAACGCCGCGCGCTCCGAGTCGTCGAGAAAGATCTGCCTCGACGCACAGGCGGGGAACAGTGCCAGAAAAATGAGCGCAATGAACGCGCCACGGATGTGGCGCTGACTGGAAAATAATTGCTTCATGTCTTTCCTCCTATCGGGAGATTCCAGCCCCCGTTCTGTACTCCGTTGAACCTATAGTGTAATAGGGTGTAGAGCTTGAAGGGAAGCGTCGGTTTTGTTGAAGATCTCGTTTGCGAAATAGTCGAAGAGCTTGTCCGGAATCAGCTTGGCGGGCGACGCGGTCACCGATGCCGCCTTACCCGCCCCTGCCAGAAGGATCAGGCCCGCGCCCACCCCTCGGCCTTGTCATGAAGCATGGCCAAGGCCTCCGGCGAAGCCTTGCCATGGCCTTGCGTCTCCAGCACACCCAATGATTCTTTGCGGCGAAACAATTCTTCAAAATAACGCCGGGTGAAAACAGGAATGCCCTGGAGATATTCAGGGGTCATCAGGGGCAGCGATTTTTTGTATCGCGGCGCGGCGTTTTTCGTTGCCATGCCCATGTAATAAAAGAAGCTCGCGATGTCGGCATCGCCTTCATCAACCTGGTACCAGAGACAGGGAAGTTTGCGCGAATCCAGCCAGTCGGCGACGAGGGTGGTCTTGCCGGAACCCGCCTGCGCTTCGATCCATACGACAGGCTTTTGCCGTGCGTGATCGAGCAGACGAAACAATCTGTCGCGTTTGACGATGACGGACAATTTCGGGCGGGCGATTTTGGCAATAAGCGCAGGTTTCATTCGTTTGTCCGTTCCGGGCTATCGCTTTTATCTGGATCGGAGTATGACCTACTTTTTGGTGAATAGCAATACACTATCAGGGGATTTTCGGGGTGCGGCCGGCCCGGTTATAATGGCTCCGGAACGAAATAAATCCGCTCCTCGTACAGTTACCGAGAGCGGAATATGAAAAGGTCTGGAAAAACTGGGGCCTTCCCTCGATGGAACAGGTCAAAGCGCCTTAGACTGCTTACCGCCATCTCGCTGGCGGCGGGAATGGCTGCCACCACGGATCATACCAGCCATAGGAATACGGGTACGGGTAGTAATAGGGATAAGCCTGCATCATATAGTAGTAATCCCTTTGCTCTTCCCAGAGATAGACCTGCTTGATCTCGAACACCGGGTAGGTGTACTCCATCTCGTCGATCTTTCCCTGCCGGTTCTCCATGAAGCTGCCTGCAAGAGTTACCTCCCTGCCTTTTTTATAGATAAGGGGATCGAGCAGGCCGCTCGTCCGCGGGTAGAGCGCCAGGAACCGTCCCTCGTATTGGTCCAGGTCCCTCAGATAACCCTGCGCGTTCACCGGGACCGCGAGCACCTCTACTTGCGAGCCTTTGTCCGTGACCTTCGTGTCAACGATCACCCCGCCGAGAATGAACAACCTGCCCTGGTAGGCCTCGGGGTGTTCCCTGACCTGGGACAGGGGAATGTTCCTCGCTCCCTCTCGCAGCAGCTCCCGGTCCAGGACGGGCGCACAGGCAGAGAGCGCCAGAAAACAGATCAGTATGATGCCGATTCTTTTCATGAGATAATTGTGCCACTGCCCGGACAGGATGTCAAGCGGTCAGAGGCTGTGGTTCACTCCTTTTTCACGAAATCGGGGTACAGCTTTTTCGCGCAATCCGGGCAGATGCCGTGGCTGAACTCCGCATCTGAATGTTTACTGATATAAACCTCTATCTGATTCCAGAACCCCTTGTCGTCGCGGATTTTTTTGCAGGATGCGCAGATCGGCACCAGGCCCTTGAGCGTTTTGATGTTGTTCAGGGCGTCCTCGTAAGCAAGAATAAGCTGCGAACGCTCCTGCTCCAGCTCTTTCTGGAAGGTGATGTCGCGGAAAGCAGTCACCGCGGCGACAACTTTTCCCTCTTCCCATATCGGGCTGGTCACAACCGCAACCGGAAACACCGTGCCGTCCCTCCTCACAAACACCTCGCTGCCGGACGTATAGTGCCTTCCGGTCTGGACCACCGCATGCATCTCGCAGGCCCCACGCGGCAGGGGCGTTCCGTCCGCTTTGCGGTAATGGAAAAGGTCATGGGCGCCCTTTTCGTTCAGTTCCTCCGCTGTCCAGCCCAGCAGGCGCTCCGCCTCGGGATTCAGAAACGTGACCTTTCCCTGCCGGTCCATGACATAAATACCTTCAGCCAGATGTGCGGTGATGTTCCACAGTTTCCTTTCACCGGCCATTATCGCGTTTTCGAACTGCATCCGCGTCTCAGCCATCCTGTTGAAGGTCGCCGCCAGCTGCCCCAGCTCATCCCTCGAGCGGACCGGGACGCGGGCTTGCATATCTCCTCGCTCCAGGGCCTGCGCCGCGACAGCCAGGAGATGAAGCGGTTTGGTCACGGATGACCCGAGCAGGACCGCCACAACGCATCCTGCCAGAAAGAGCATGGCAATGGCGCCAAGGAACATGGCCATGATCTCTTTGATGCCGCGGTCCACCGACTCCTGCGACATCCCCAGATGCACGGTCCCGGCCCCGCCATTGAGCAGCGGCACGATGAACTCTTGGACCACTCCGTGCTCGGTGTTTAAATGCTTGATGAAATACTGCCCGTTGTTGCGCGCATCGGCGGGACCACTCGTTTGCAGGTCGACCGGGAACCCGTTCTCGAAGGTATGTGCCACGACCTTCCCGTGTGCATTCCGGACATAGATATATTCCATGTCGGCTTCTTCGTTCTTGATATCCCTGAGCATCAGCGCAAGCTCAAGGAACTTCTCGGTCAATACGGGATTGACGCTGTCGCGCGCAATGGTTCGGGCAAGAGAGAGCCCCCGCTTTTCCAGGGTGATATGCAGTTTCTGATACAGGACGGTCTTGGTGAAGAGGACCAGCGACACCCCCATGACGACCACCATCCCCAGGAGAACCAGAATGAATTTTGTGCGCAACCTGAAATTTCGCGTAGGCATTCTTTACTCTTTGCCCTTCCCCAGCTTGGCCTGCCTGTCCAGGAAAGACTTCATTTCCCGTATCGAATCGTAGGCCCGGTCGTCGAGCCGCACGAACTTCTCAATCATCATATGATTGAGGATCTCCCTGCCCTTTGCATCCTTGTGAGCATTCAGAAAGATCTCCCTGAGCCGCTCCTTCAACCGCGGGTCCATGCCGGGGCGGACGACGACGGGCGGGATGCCGTAGGGAGACGATTTTTCGATGATCTTCGTCTTTGCGGTAAATTTCGGGTTCTTGAGATTGGCATATTCCCAGATGAGGCTGTCTACAGCGGCGCCGTCCACGAGATTCTCCGCAACCGCCTTGATGGACTTGTCGTGCGACTGCGTATAAATGACCTTTTTAAAAAAACGTTTGGGCGTCTGGCCCATTTTTGCGAGCATGTAGGTGGGCACCAGTTTCCCGGTGTTCGACAGGGGATCGGTGAAGGCAAAGCTCTTCCCCCGGAGCTCTTGGAAGCTCTTTACCGGGCTGTCCGCGGGCACGATGATATAGGAGTAATAGACCGTGCCGTTATAGGCCTGGGGCGCAGCCAAAAGCTCCATGCCGAAAGCCGCATGGCCGTCAACGTAGGGCCCGCCGCAGACGAAGGCGACATCTACCTTGCCGGACCTCACCAGTGCATTGATCTCGGCATAATTTTCCCGGTCCACGAAATCGACGCCCCTGCCGAGTTTTTCGCCTATATAATCAAGGAATTGTTTATAATACCCGAATCCCTCCTTGGGCGTGATCATGCCGCCCACCGCGATCCGTATATGGTTGTTGGCAGGCTTATCCGCGACACTGTCCGTCATTGCTTCCTTTTTTTCGAGATTTACGGTACGCGGTTCGTCAGAGCGGCTGCAGCTCTCAAGCCCGGCGGAAAGGGTGATAATAACCATTAGATAAAGCAGTTTACGGACCATGGGGCACCTCCGGCAGTCCTGTTCCTTCGCGCAGATGCAATGGCTTTAATTATAGCAGAACTGCTGCCGCAGCGGATATTCGCTTCAATTTTGTTTGCACGCTCCTGGCCGGCATGTTATACTGTGCTCCTTCATCGGGGAGGCGGATATGGGGCCAAAAATATCGATCAAACTGTACACGCTCAGCACCTGCTCTCACTGCACACGGACCAAGCGTTTCTTCCAGGAGAACGATATCGAGACCAAGATCGTTGATGTGGACCTTCTGTCCGGCGCTGAACGAGAAAAGGTCATGGATGAAGTGAGGAAGCTCAACCCGGACTGCAGCTTTCCCACCATCTGCATCAACGATACGGTCATCGTAGGATTTAACGAAGAGAAGCTGAAGAAGGCCTTGAAACTGCCATGACAGCAGAAACGCTCTATACTATTCTGTCTAAATATGCCGAGTCCCAGGGCATACGCCTGAACAAGGATAAGCCCTTTGTCATGGACATCCTGCAGGGACTGCTAACGAACGAGGCACGCTACGGCTATCGCTCCTGCCCCTGCAGACTCGCCTTCGGCGTAAAAGAGAAGGACGCGGACATCGTCTGTCCCTGCGTGTACCGCGACCCGGATATTAAGGAATTCGGCAGCTGCTTCTGCGGATTGTATGTTTCCGTTGCGTGGAACGAAGAAGCCATCGAACACCGACAGGTTCCGGAGCGGCGGCCGAAAGAGAAGCGGATGCTGTGAGGTAGAACTGGAGTCAGGAGACAGAATACAGGAGACAGGAAGAAGGAACGAAGCGATGAAAAAACACCAGAAAGAAAAAGCGAAAAAAGCCGACATGCCGGAATTCCTGTTCAAGGAGTTCACGCCCGAGGAAGGCAAGATCTACGACGACGCGGTGAATAAATACCGTGAAGCGATTGCCGCGGGAAAGACCCTGCGCCAGGCTTACGAAAGCTATGCCGTTGCGGACAAGGAACTGGAAGCGATTATCCAGGCGGATTTTCTGAAGATCATGATCGCCGACCTGCACTTCGGCAAGAACCAGCCTCTCGACCAGGTGGCGAAAACACTCGGCGTACCGTCTGAGCTTCTCATGGATACGAGGAAAAGAATGCTTCAGGAAGCCGGGGTCACGGCGGCAAATGAATTCGGCAGGGACTACGGCGGCATTCTTTCGGGAACGAACGATTAACGAACGCCTGCGCTCTCGTACGAGCGTACGGATCAGGAAGGATCATGTATATCGAAAGGACGCATCTTGGGGGTTGGTTCATAGGATGCTTTCAGCTTTTAACGTCAACCTCGCCTTCCCTTGCCAGCGCCCGATTGATGATCGAGATGTTCACGCCGAGATGACGCGCAATCTCAACGCCTGACAGGCCAAGCTCGTTCCCACTTCGCTGCGAGATGGTCATTCTGGCTTCACTCTCTTTGCGACGCCTGTTTCCCCCTTTTATTTCCTCAGCACTAACCTTGTTTCGTTTGCATTCCTCCCGGATAATATCGGCAATCGTGCGACCGCTACGGCGGAGATTCAGCTGTCGTATCTGCTTTTCCTCGGCTTCTTAGAAAATTGCCGTCACGAAATCGCCGTTTCCAATTCTCGTCACTGAGTGGGCTTTTTCACTTGACGAGATCCTTCAAACGGGTGACCCCAGACGCTCTCGCCCCCGAAAAACAAAAACTGGAACAGGGTTAAAAGTAACCGCCACATTGAACCAGAAGCATTATCCCTTGAAAGAAAAAATGCCGGATGAACTACAAACTCAAGTTCTAATCAATCGCTACCAGCACTTTCCAAAATTGAACTACACCCTGCGCCCTGCGAATTGAGAAGTTATTTTTCCGCAAGCCCTTAGCCGGGATTAGCCTCCAACCCGGACAAGCCGGAACCAACAGGTTTTATAAAAACCATACTACAATGAGTCCTTACTTTTTGTAGTCATGGAGGCTGCTATGATGATACCTGAACGCTATCAAGATAAAATCGCCGGCACACTATCCTGCTATGACCGCATGATCTTGCAGGGCACACTGCCGGGCCGGAAAGTGTCTCCACTATTACTTCTACTTCATCGACAAGACGTTCGGCCTGTGCTACCTTCGCGTTCCCACCTGGGCGCCGTTCCGGCTCCAGTTCTATATGAACGGCCACAACTGGCTGGCGTCAAAACTAGCCAGGAAGAAGATCCCTTATGACATGCGCGAGAACGCTTTTCTCTCAATCGATAACTTCACCAAAGCGCAGGAGCTTTCCGACAGCATCAAGGTTTCGGATTTACACCGTGCCCTGAATGGCTTCGCACGGAAATACTGCCCGGTCTTTCAAGAGTACGACCTTACCTACCACTGGAGCACCATGCAGGTGGAATATGCCACCGACATTGTTTTCAAGAAGCAATCAGACCTTCGTACTTTGTACGATCAGATCGTGAGAACCGCCATTCACTCCGTGAAACCGGAGAATATCGCGACCTTCCTGGGCAGGAAGCTGCATGGCAACTATCAAGGCGAAATGGGCAATAATTTCAACACCCGCATTCAGGGAACACGGATCAAGCACCATATGGGCGCTTCATCCATCAAGATGTACGACAAGTTCGGCAGCATCCTCCGGATCGAGACCACGACCAACGACGTGTCGGAGTTCAAGCACTACCGGGAAGTCCAGTCGCGGAACGGAGATTCCATCCACAAGAACGCGCCCATGAAAAAGAACATCTACAGCCTGTTTGACCTCACCGCGATCTTCAAGGCTTCGAACCGCCGCTATCTTGAGTTCATCTCCACGTTCGACGATCAAAGCGCGGGAATCAAGAACCTCGAAAAAATATCAAAACCCGTGGAAACCGACGATCGCTCCTACAAAGGCTTCAATCTCTTCAGCGATGATGATCTCAAGTTGTTCGAGGTTCTCGCCCGTGGCGAGTTCAACATCAACGGATTCAAAAACAAGTCCCTGCGAAAACAACTGCCATCAATACCATGCAGCACAATGACGAGAATTCTGAAACGCCTTCACGTCCATGGCATTATTCGTAAAGTCGGCAAAACATATAAGTACTACGTTTCAAAGCTCGGCAAGGCGGTTATCACTGCTGGATTGACCATCCGAAATATGACAGTAATCCCGCAATTAGCGCATGTTTGACGCATGTTTCGTAAAATATTCTACCCATTTTGAGAAGCTTTTGATTCCTTAGTTACTAATAATCGCAATCAGCGTCCCGATTACGAAACAGACACTTCCCGCGAGATAAAAATAATATGGCAGCATTATCACACCTCCATGAAAAATGATGATTTGTATATTTCCCGTTTTTTTGAGACTGCGTCTAATTCCCGGATCTGCACGCCGGGTGGTGGTGGTGGGGGGCTGGGGAGAAAATCCCCCGGCTGCCCGATTTTTATACGAACTCTCCTTTGGCTATCGTTATCGCTTTTCCGCCGACCGATATACTTATGCCGCCGTTCTTTTCTTCCGCTTTTAAAAAAAGAAGGGACGGTCTTCCTATTTCATACCCTTGCTCGGTGCGAATATTGATCTTCTCCTGCCCCCGGTAACGATGTCGCACCAGGTATCCCGCGAGGCAACCGTTCCCGCTACCGGTTGCCGGGTCTTCAGGAATGCCGAAACAGTCCGCAAACATGCGAACGCTCATATCGTTCCCGGGTTCATGCGGTTCCGATGAAAAAATAAGAATCGGTTTTGCCCATCGATCCTTGATAAGATCAAAATACAGATCCCTGTTCACTCTTGCGCGTCTCAGCGATTCCAGCGTCCGGAGTGGAACGAGAATATGCGGAAGACCTGTGGAAACCTCCTGGATCGGCAAACGGTCATCTATTTCATTCGGGTTCAGGCCAAGCACCGGTGCGATAATTCCTGGACTGAGCGTCTGCCCGAACACGGGTTCGATCTGTTTCATCCAATATGTGGTTATTTCATCCGCATTCTTGACGACCGTAACGGGGATTTGACCTACCTTCAGATTCAGGACGATTCTGTCCGCGCTCGCTGAGGCTATTTCCTTGAGAATGATATGCGCGGTACCCAGTGTCGGGTGACCGGCGAACGGAACTTCCTTTCCGGGAGTAAAGATTCGGACGTCGAAACCGCCCTCACGTTCTGACTCGGACAGAATAAATGTTGTTTCCGAAAAATTCATTTCTCTTGCAATACTCTGCATCTCGGTATCGCTGAGAGTATTCCCGCCTCGAAAAACGGCCAGTTGATTGCCCTCGTATTTTTTTTCAGCGAACACGTCAACAATATAGAATGTCAAGTTTCTCATGGGGTTCTCCTTAATCACAGAGGATGACATTCAGATCATGCTAAGCCAGAAATAATACTATAATACATGGTTTAGATAATTTTGTCACTTACGGTTAGCCGCGCTCTCTTATTTTCAGGCACAATTACGCAATTCTTTGTTGCATACAGGCGAAACCGCGAAACGTTTACTGGCGCCGACAACCCGGATCACGAACGCGAACACCGTCCATGCGTCTCGATAGATGTCGCTTTCAACGGGTCCCTATAAACCGCGATTCACAGTTCCTACTTATCGTGAAGCTTTCCCTTTCAACGCGATAAAATCCATCTCTATCGAAACGTCTCTGGGAAGTCGAGAGACTTCTATCGTCGAACGGGCAGGCAATATTTCATCGAAGTAGCCGCGGTAGATTTCATTGACCGCCCCAAAATCGGACATGTTTTTTAAAAAAATGGAGACTTTTACGACATTCTTCAAATCGCAGTCGGCAGCAAGAAGTATTTTCTTTGAATTCTCTATGACCAGTCGGGTTTCCTCTTGAATGCTGGAATGAAGAACAGTGCCGGTTTCTGGATCAAGCGCTATCTGCCCAGAAACAAACACGAATTCTCCTGCCTGAACGGCTTGGGAGTAAGGGCCTATAGCTTGGGGCGCATCCTTTGTTTTTATCTTCTTTATCATTGAACAGACTGCTCCTTTCAGATGATATAGGACTAATTCCGACGGCTTGCTGTTGCATCCGAGGCCCATCCCTCGCCATACAGTATCGATTTGAGTCTCCTCGCAAATCCTGAAAAGAGAATACGTCCCGAGTTTGTTGCGAAGCGCTTATCGGATCTTGTAGCACAGTCGGACCATATACAGTTCCGCAGTAGGAACATTTTTTGTATGGTAATCATACATATTTTCGAACATTAAGCCGAGACTGTCGCTGACCATCCAGTTGACGGAGAACCCTGCCTGGTAAACGCGTTTTCCGGAAGCGTCCACCCTCTGGCCGCCTGCTTTTTCATCATTGCCGTAAACTATATTGTAATGAGCTCCGAATAGAAGCTGCGGTTCAAAATAATATCCTACGTATCCCTCCACAATATGCTCTGCCCCATTCTCGATGTCCGTGTCTCTATTATTCGTATATATGTTGTACTTATAGGAAGCTTCCACATCAAAGCTTCCTGCCTGCTTCGCGAAGAGAATCGTGGGTCTGATCTTCCAGACATTGCTTCCCATGTTTGCTTTTTTGTTGGGATCATAATTACCGGTAGGAGCGTCAATAAAGAGTGCCGCTCCTACCCATGTTTTTGAACGGTTGTCATTGAGAATCCAGTATCCTGTTCCGATGGTGATGTCGCCCAGCCCTTGATCATGCTCTCCCATCAATTCCACTCTGCCGATGGGTACGAGCACCGTAGCTACAAATGGATGCTCTGCCAGCGTATTGCCGTAGTAAGCTAACCTGAATACATTCTCAAAAACCCGGAGGCCTATATGATCTTCTATTATATTCCCGTTACCGTCAACTATTTTATTGGCCGTTGAATAAAGTGGATAGTCCAGAAAATATAGGCCGTGAGGGGCAGGAATATTATCAAAAGGGTCGACCGCATAACTCGTCGAAATCGGCAGCAAGATCATGAACGCAAACAGCAAAATCTGGATTGAATTTTTCATAAACACCTTTTTTAGAGCGATTGATAATTTTGTTTCTTTGCCTTTTCGATCCGTTTTGCCAATCCTGCCGGCGTGGGCGCGATATACAGATCGGCAGTATGAAGTTCTATTTTATATTTGTCGTTCAAAGCAGCTATTACCTGGACCGCGAGGAGCGAATGACCTCCCTGTTCAAAAAAGTTGCTGTCAATACAGAGCTCGCTTGTGCTTACGTCCAATGTTTTTGAAAAATTATCGATAACTTCCCACTCAAGAGCCATCTTCGTATGAATCCTATTATTTGCGGCATCGGTCCCGGCAAAATCATTTTTTGCGAGCGAGTTGCGATCGATCTTGCCGTTTGGATTAACCGGTAGTTCTTTTAAAATAACGAACATATTAGGCAGCATATATGCCGGCAATTTATCGCGTGCGAATTGCCTTAAATCTGCGATGATTTCATCGGATAATTTTTGCCCGTTTCGGTCACTTTGATCCTCATGAGGAATGACATAGGCGACCAGTCGTTGGTCGCCATTATTTCTATTTTTTTCTACCACAACTGCCTCTTTTACGCCAGGATGCTGGCGTATAGCCGTTTCAATGTCTCCCAATTCGATGCGGAGTCCGCGTATTTTAACTTGATGATCCATGCGGCCGGCATATTCAATAGTGCCGTCCGGTAAATAACGTCCCAAATCGCCTGTCTTGTAGAATACGGACCCTGGTATCTCCGAGTAGTAGCTGGACCGATCGGAAATTCGAGGAATAAATTTTTTCGACGTTAATTCGGGATCGTTTACATATCCTTTACCCACGCCGTCGCCGGAGATGCTAATTTCTCCCACGACACCGATCGGAACCGGTTTATGGTTGTCATCGAGGATAAATATTTGCGTATTGTAGATCGGTTTTCCTATTGGAACGGAAGATTTCAAATAACGCTCGAAATCTTTTAATACGTAAAAGCTGGATACATCAGAACACTCTGCAGCGCCGTATACATTCACAATTGCGGCCTTGCAGCTTTTTGAATTAACCCACGGCATTAACCGGGCGGGAGAGATCGCTTCCCCTCCCAGGAACACATATCTCAAGGATTTAATTTTTTCAAACCGTTCCGAATGCCGGCTTTCAATAAGGGGGTAGAAACCGCTCGGAGCACTGTTCAGTATCGTTATCTGCTTGTCATAAATTGTCTTAATGATGGAATCGGGTTCAAAATAATCCGTCACGATGAGGTGCAGTTCACCGCCATTAATCAGCGGCATGGCTATGCTTCTTTGCGTTATATCAAAACTGAATGAGCTAATAATCAGCACTCTGTCCTTGTTTGAAATAGCAAACTTGTGAGTAAACCAGTTCAACAAATTATTCCATCCTTGGTGATAAACTGCGGCTGCTTTCGGCGTTCCCGTCGAACCGGAGGTAAATATGATATATGCCAAGTTTCGGGCAGAAACGATCCGAGGCGGATTGCTGCTCGGCTTTTGTTCAATAGCGGTCCACTCCCTATCGAGACATATCACCTTTCCTTCATAGCGGGGAATACATGGGAGCAGAACCGCACGTGTAATCAATATCGGAAGAGACACTGAATTCAGCATGATGGTCAGTCGGTCTTTTGGATAAGAGGGGTCGATAGGAACATACGCTCCACCTGCCTTCAACACTCCCAACAGGGCGACTATCATATCGAGCGATGGATCCATTAGCAAGCCGACCGGGACGTCCGGACCGACATTAACCGAGCGCAAATAATGAGCCAGTTTATTCGCACGCTCGTTCAGCTCACGGTACGACAGGGACATGTTATTACAGCAGACGGCTAAAGCATCGGGTATCCGACGAACCTGCGACTCGAAGAGTTCGTGGATGCAGGTATGGTTTAAATTCTCGAACTCGGTGCTGTTCCATTCGTGAATGACGTTTTGTTCTTCTTCATCAATCTCCTTCACCAGGTCACTTATGACCATCTCGGTATTGGCTACACCCCTAGTTAAGATCCGCATGAAGTTATCGATTAAGTGTTTTATTGAGTTTACGTGAAACAAACTGGGATGAAAAAATATGGCGCCAACGATTATCGAATTTTGTTTCGTAAATTGAAACATTATGTCGTTTTTTACATTGGCGGTCAATTTGTGCAGGTTCGTCAGTTCGAGGGTAATATCGAAAAGAGGATTTTTATTTTGCATTTTCTGGATTCCGATATCTTCATAGATGTCCTGCAAAGGATAATTTTGAAAATTATAGGATTTGAGAAGAACGGAACGAACCGCTAACAAATACTGCCTGAATGTCATGGACGCATCAATGACGGTGATGATGGGAATCGCATCATTCAACGATAATTCATCATTAACTCTCAAAAGGGGGCTGCCTATGGTAATCTGAGGTCTCTCTGTATACCGGTACATACAGATTTTCAATGCGGTCATCAGCAGACTGTAGAGCAAGAATGGATCATCGCTGGTTAATATATTTATTTTATTTGATAAAGCAACATCGAAGGCGATCTCCTGGCGCCCCCATACCTCCTGATAGTCCGTCGGCCTGTCAAAATCCAGTCGGATACTAGTTGTAATTAAATCCGGCGGCACCATGTTCAACCAATATTTTTTCTCCGTCTCTTTTGTCTGATTATCACGACAATTAATCATCTCGACTTCTTTTTTGTTCACGTGAATATCTCCTTTCAGGCCGGTGGCATTGTGTGGCTGATATTCATCCTTGAAAGTTGAATTCCTTGCTTGAGAACTCCTTCAGGACATTGGTTGAATTCACGAAAAATAATTCATTTTCGGCATGACCGGTTTTGACGCCCTTCTCATCTTGAAAACTTCCTATAACCGAGTCGACGGTATTTTCAATATATGATCTCTCATACAGGGCCGGCACGTAATAGATGCGTAGTGTGCCTTGATTGTTTTTGGAGGCAAGGTTTACTATTAAACCGAGTGACGCCGTGATTTTTTGCCAAAGCTGCCGAAGATCTTCATGAGGAAAGATAGCTCCTAGGACAAAACCTGTTTCGAAGGGAAGCCTCCCACGTTCATATTTCCTGTTATTGGCCAGGATATGCATTCCGAATCGGCTGAATTTCCGATAATTGTTTATTTTCACTTTGATCCGATCTCGAGTGTCCTCGGCAGTAATGTCTTTTTCAAAGGTAATTGCGAGAGGGATTGTTTCTTCAAAACCGTTCATGAAGAGGAGGGTTCGCATCCTGTTGCCCACCTCCAAATTCAAAATAAATCGTGCCATGAACAGCAGATAATCATCACTTTCGTCGTCGCCGGAAATGACACCAATCGGAAACCTGCGTTCGAGTGTTTCATGCGATGCATGATCGATTCCCGTGGTTTTTGCACCTTCGGAGTCCTGTTCCGTATGCTGCCTGATTTCCTCTATAGTTTGGTCCCAGAATAGTTCCGCCTCTTCGTAACGGGAGCCGGACAGGGAATGTATAGGATTCATGTCCGGCTCGTGAGGCCGATCGAATTGGCAAGACTGTCGCAGTGCGGATAACAGCTCCGGAGAAACAGTTTTATTGTACGGATTGAGCAGTTTTTCCTTCACAATCGAATTGAAACTTCTTAAAAACTGTTTCTGTCTGTCAATCGGCATTCCTCTGTGTTTCAGGTAATAGACAGAAATAAAATTAAAACCGGGATCAGGAACCCAGACCGGCGTATCTAACGTGAGAAATGAATCTTCGATAAGGTCGCACGCTTCTTTGACTGCCATCGTGTTGTGAGACCAGCCGAAACTGAAACCCTTTAACCCATATTTATCTCTCTGCTGCCAGATCGGCGTAGCGGGATCGCAATACCAGAGCTGGTGTCTGTAGAAGTCAGGTTCGATTTCCCTCAGAAAATTCTGAGTCTCCTCATACGTTTTTTGTGTTTCACCCGGAAAACCGATAAACGTCGACACAAAAACATTCATGCCCGCTTTTTTAAAAAGTGGGACCGTTCTCAGAAAATCATGTTTTCTTGATGTTTTGTTCATATTTCTGAGAAGTGTTTCATTTGCCGATTCCAATCCAAGAAATACGCCTTCACACTTCGCTTCTTTCATTAATTCAATCGTCTCTTCATCGCAACTATCGCACCTGAGAAAGCAGTTCCAGGAAAAAGCATATCGTCGCCGAATCATCATACGCAGCATGTCTTGAAATCTGTTTTTTGGGACATTCACAGTATCATCCATAAAGAAGAGACTCTTAACGGTTCCGACCTTGCTGATCGCGTCGAGTTCTTTTTGAATATGATCGACGCTCAAAACCTGGTATTTTTCCGACCTTACCGGGAACCCGCAGTAGGCGCATTTATACGGACAGCCTTTCGAGATCCGGATGTTGGTAAATTCGCCGATGTCTTCGCTGGGAAAAAGAGAGTAGTCGATCAAATTTTCGCGCAAAATATTTTTTTCGCTTACCATTTCAGAGATCACATATCTGTCTCCGTGTTTATAGGCGATGTTTTTGACTTCATCTAATTTTCTGTTTTCTTTTAATGATTTCAGTATATTTATCAGCGTCAGCTCGCCTTCTCTGCTTAGCACAAAAATATCCGCTTTAATATAACTGAAAAAGAGCTGCAGTTCTTCGACACCCATTTGCTCTGCCTGCTTGGCCAGAAATGGGCCTCCCACGATGATTTTTGCCTTGTCATTGTAGCTGCGTATGAATGAAATGACTTCAAGTATGGGTTCAATAGTCGTGTAAACCGTCGTCGTAATCACGACTGTCATAATTTCATTGCGTCGAAGCTTTTCGCGCAGTTTGTTTTTTTCGTACTGGAACAGATTGACATAGTCGAAGGAAAACCCGTTGCGCGCCAGACAGGTCCCGAGGTACATGATCACATTCCACAACAGGTCTGCATTATGAAACGGCCGGCATCCGTCACGGTTGCGGTCTTCATAATAAAAATGATCAAGGATGTCCATAGCGCGATATGGCTTGCCGTTATACTCGATAAAATTTATGTTCAGATCCCTGAAGTCCGGATGATCTGGCCCCATCAATCTTAGCGTTTGAACAAGGCTGTTGAAATCACCGTCATTATATCCTATGAGTAAACAGTCAATCATTAGTCGCCTCGTTTTTAATGGGTTCTCGGTCTTTTGCTTAACTCCAAATCAACATCTCAGAAGAGGCCGGCCCCCTTCGATGGGCAGGAGGGGAACCGGCCGCATTACATCTGCATGTTTATTATTGACCCGGGGATGCGATAATCTGAAATGACACTGTGGGGTTAACGCATTCGCCTGGAGTTATAATCGGTTCTATTGACACTTGTTTGTAATCTTTAAAAAGATCGCGCAGTGTCTTTTCGTCTTTCAGCATGTGGCGTGTGTGATACTCCGCAAACCGGTTAAATTTATCGAGCAGTTCTTTCCGATCGCCGTTCAGATGCGGGAACAGCATGTTATCGTACACATTGATAATATTTTCCGCCTTCGCAGCAAACCTTTTTCTCAGTTCTTGCGTTGTCGCCTTGCCCATCATGGCGGTGGTAATTAGTAATCCGTCTGTCTTTAACAGCTTTCGCCATTTGTCCGTTGCCTGTGATTTGTATTCGTCCTTCAATACCGACAGAAATTCGTCAGTAACAATTACATCAAAGGGCGCTTCTGGAATATGATCGGTAAGGATGTTCGCTGACGTATAGGATATGGACAAATCATGCTTTTTCGCGTACCATTCGCATGATTTGAGTGGAGTTTGACATATATCATAAATCACGATTTTCGGGCTCGCTTTCGCTTCGATCATTGCCTCATGAACTTTCGAAAGCATTCCATAATCGGCACAAGCCGATATAAAAACCGTTGCGTTCGGTTTTTGCTTCAATACGTCGCCGATTGCCTTGACATAAAAGGCATACCAATTAGGAACTGCGACCATATTGAGAAGTCTCATGTATTGCCACGTTCCATGATACCAGTCGCACGAAAGCTCTCCATCATGATTATGTTTGTCCCCCGAATTGTGCTTGGCCCATTCTTCCATGCCGTAATGTTTCTTGTGCGCACAATGTTCAGCGGACCAAACATCCATAAGCGGTGCAGATTCCTGCAACAACTTGACTGTGTCAATAGTTAATCCATACATACGCGAAATCCCCCTTATTTATTGAAATTACCGGCAGTGGCTCAAAAGACGGTTGCTTACATATTTTTTAAGAGAAGAGCGTTCCAAGAAGTGCCCGTGCCGAGTGCATACCCGATAGCCAATTCGTCTTTTTGAAGCAAATGCGCTCTCTCAATATCAGTGATGTTTCTGATCATATCGACGTCACCCATGTGTCCGCTCCCTCCGAAATTGGCTGAATATATCCTCTCCTTTACAATCCCCAATTTTTTCGTGTAGACATTCCAACCGCTCATGTTTGTATTTTGAGGAATAATGAGAGAGATGTCACTGATGGTGAGATCGTTCTTTTTCAATAACGAATTAATCACGTTGACTCCTATATCAACCACGTCCGACGCATTACTGGTCAAATCCTGAACTTTGTTAAAGCTGCCGTTCGTGGCGCTGGCAAAATCCAGAGGGCTCAATCCTGTCGT
The DNA here is from genome assembly GCA_043731355.1 of Nitrospirota bacterium. Classification (GTDB taxonomy): domain Bacteria; phylum Nitrospirota; class UBA9217; order UBA9217; family UBA9217; genus GWC2-56-14. Next base: position 3,196 of record JAYTJE010000056.1, on the reverse strand, counting down.
CCCGCTGCTTAGTTCCAGTAGCCCGATACCATCGCTCACCAAAAACAGACCCATAAACCTTCGTTCCAGAGATTCGAAAAAATTACTCGTAAGAATAAGAATTCTGCGCGCAGATCCGTTTCTTATCAAATCACGGGCAAGGTTTACGGCCAGCAAGGTTGCGCAGCATTCTTGGCCGATGCAAAAGACTTGGGCATTTTGCATTTTGTATCTGTTTTGCAAGTAATAAGGGACATTGACGTCTCCCGCGATAGAGCTACCCTTTGTATAGATGACGTAGTCAATCTCGTCCCTGTTCGCATCCTCGGTCTGGTAATACTTATCGAGGAGCTCGCAGAACATCGACGGCTCGTTTTCTTTATCCCCGACACAGACCGTTTTAATGCCCGTCGTTAACCGTAATATGCTTGCCACTTCATCCCGTGTCAGATTCGTAAAGGAAGAATTCTCTCCCCCCCTCTCGAGAAAGCCAGCATCCAACCTTGCAACATAGTCGTCAATCGTCAGCTTATTTGCACCAAACAGGTAATCCGAATATCGAAAAATGACGTTCATCCAGCGCTCCTCATACCTACAGGTTCGGCAAAATCATTGACATCGATTATACGTTTCTATTATTTGCCATTGTTCGGCAACAGTCGTTTATGCAGTCTTGGTGATCTTTTCCGGCCGTTATGGCCCTGTTTGTCCCGACTCTCACAACCCAAATGTCGGATACTTCGACCGTGAGCGTTTCAGCCGCTTGGCAGACAGCCTCTATCACCTCAACCGCAGATGCTTCTGAAACGATTGCTTCGATTTTAATGGGCAGATTAGAAGACAGTTCGAGTATCTTGATAGTTTGAAAATTTTTGTCCCGGTCGGAGCCTGCGATGCCGCGAAATATCGACAGACTCATTACTTTACTGCTGTGTAGAATCTCCAGGAGTCGTTTGTAGGCGGAGCTTCTACCCACAGTGTCCTTTTCATTTAAATGAACGATTAGCTTTCTTGCCTGATCAGTCGACAGCTGCATGATTCCTCTCCAGATTTCGCGTAGTGCAATCGGTTATACTCGTGCCGATTTCCTGTTTTACCTTTACAAATAGGGTTGATCTCGACAACGCTTTTTAGCTATTTTTTCGAACGATGGCATTATATATTCGCGTCAAACATTGCTTTTCTTTTGGTCTAATATTGCTTTTTCAATAAAGTCCCAAGGAAAATCCAGTAAAAATTATGCTTGATACCCGATCACAAGTGTCCCAACGTCAACTTACGAACATCGCTTAATACATAGAAAAACATGTACTTTTCGTCTAAAATGCAGTTTTTGATTTGAAATATTTTACCCCGATAGGCAATAATTCCGCACCCTGCGGAAGGATATGGCCTATTATGAACAACGGCAAAACCGTCTTGTCATCATGCACATACATAGTTTTACCTGTAGTCGTAATTTTGCTGATCCCGTTATAGCCGTCCCTTAGGTTCTGTATAGTTGTGACCGCGCCGTCGGGCATCTTGGCCATTACAAGCCTATATGGTGACAATAATGATTGAACGAGTCATTCTCATTTCAACGCTGCTCCTAATTTGCCCAGCCCTGCGCAAAGAAGCGCGTTTGAGCATTTTAAAAATGTCCTGCGAGTCAGTTTCGTACGTCAACGCCTGTCTGGCTTGAATGCGACCGCTTTCCAGTTTAGCAGTCTTTTCAAAGCGGACGATACTCGTTTCTTACGGGAAGCACAATAGCCCATTCGGGTAGGGGGGGAGGGGGGGGTATGCTGAGGTAGCGCTAAATTTGAGTGAAATCAATGAGGTGCATTTCAATCACTAATTTTATGAATTATCAAAATGGCCGACGCTACGTTAAGAAGGGGCGAAGAATTTTCAGGTGAGGTGATTTTGCCGATCTATGGATCAATCAGCTTCAGGCTGATGGCCGTTGCAACTGCCTGGGTCCGGTTGACTGCATTCAATTTATGGATGATATTTTTTACGTGATGCTTCACCGTGTCCTGGCTGATGCTGAGGACCCTGGACATTTCCCAACTGCTTTTACCTTCCCTGAGCCAGTCGAGTATCTCCTTTTCCCGGGGCGTAATCGATGTGCAGGGTTGGACACTTCGCTCCAATCTGATATTGTTATTGAATTGGCGCATGAGCTGCGGCGCGACATGTTTTACAATAATACGGTGACAAAGAACTTCGGCCTCGCGTGCACATACCTGAAGCGCTTCGGCAATCTCTACCGGACTTTTTCCGGCGGTCAGAAGAGCCAGGACCTCGCGCTCCGACGATGACAAGGCGGGGAGCCGTGACGAATCCCGCCGGGGAATTCCGCGAATATTCGCTTTGACCAACATCTCTGCCACCGCAACGCTGAGATACACTCCCTCAGCTGCCACGGCATGCACGGCGCGAATCGCCTCTTCAAATGCGCAGTCCTTGGTCAGATACCCCGAGGCGCCTGCGTCCAGCATCTTGAGCACCGTGTCATAGTCGAAGTGCCCCGAAAGGGCAATAACCCATGATCCGGTCCCGGAAGCCAGAAGCCGCCGAGTGGCCTCTATTCCATCCATTCGTGGCATGGCTACGTCCATGAGGATGACGTCGGGCCGGTGTTCGGCAGCAAGCTCGATAACGGAAAAACCATCCTGCGCCTCTGCGACGACGGTTATATCCTGGTGCGCGTCAAAAAGTGAGCGAATGCCCTCACGGACAATTTTATGCTCGTCGGCTAGCAGGATTCGCAGCACCTTTTCGTCCCTCCCAAGACAGAGCCGACCATAGTAAGCTCGGCTATTAAAGTCAATCCGATCGTCCATATAATCTGTCGTACGAGCAGGCAGCGGACAATTCCGGAGTGAATTACTCCGCAGCAGAACTGCGGGCATCAAAATTCGCAACCTTAAAACACACCAAAGCCAAAAACTAATCCTGACTTCGTCAGAATGTTCTTTTCATCCCAGCAGCAGAGCTGCAGGGTATTTCAGCACGGTCTTATAATTACAACGCCTATTATACGAATAGTATTCGTATAATGGAGAGCACCATAATATAGAATCGTTTGAAGTGCAAGCAAAAAATAGTATAAAATCGGGGTAATTTAAGGGCGCGGATTCAAGTCTGAAGTGCAACTTTTAACGGTGGCTTGGTATAGCGCATTGTCGTGCCGAAGAATACCTCAAACGGGGTTCGAAACTCAAGCACT
>JAYTJE010000055.1:0-11788 GCA_043731355.1 Nitrospirota bacterium | reverse complement strand
AGTGCTTGAGTTTCGAACCCCGTTTGAGGTATTCTTCGGCACGACAATGCGCTATACCAAGCCACCGTTAAAAGTTGCACTTCAGACTTGAATCCGCGCGGGAAAGAAATAGCTGAATATTTGAAAAAAGACCCGGCCTCGGTAACGGGATACTTGCAGGGCGAGCAATATGATCTTGAAATTGGCGGGGTTTTAAACCAACTGCATGCGGGGAGGGAGAATGTCAATTCTAAAGTCTGACCCCAAAAGGTTCCGGGCCTATCTTTCTTTTTCTAAAATAGAAAAAAGAAGATATCTTTGATTGCGGCATAATCGTTGCCCTGCTGGTCTCGATAGTCCTTTGACCCCCGGGATAGAACATCTTTGAGCTCTCTTTGTTCAGCCGCTTTCCGGACTGAGGTAAGTGCCTTTTTGACCTTATCCTGCTCAGTCACCTTGTGGCACGCGGACAGGAGCAGTAATCCGGCAAGAATAACACTGAAGAATCGATAGCTGTTCACGGTTTGTGTGCCGAGTTGCGCTTGACGTGGATAAAAAGTCAACTTCCCGCAACGCCTTCTATTTTGATGATCCCTTTCTGAATCGCGAATTTTATGAGGCCGGCGCGGGTATGGAGGCCGAGCTTCTCACCGATGTTCGTTTGATGGGCGATGACGGTCTTGGCGCTGATGCTCAGCATGTCGGCAACTTCCTTGTGTGTATGGCCCTCGGCGATAAGTTTGAGCACCTGTTTTTCCCGGTCGCTCAGCTTATCATACGGGTTTTCCACGTCACGCTGTTTGTCCCGCTGCAGATAGCCGGCGACGACCTCGGAGGCTATCGAGGAATAGAGGTAGAGTTCTCCGCGCCCAATCGTCTGTAAAGCCGTAATCAGATCGCTCCCAACCGCTTTTTTCAGCAGATAGCCGGAGACCCCCGCCTTCAGAAAGCGTGAGATGTACTCCCGGTCTTCGTACTGTGTCAGCACCAGCACCTTGATATGGGGATACTTTTTTTTGAGCTCGATCGTGGCTTCCAGTCCGCCGAGCCTGGGCATGTTGATATCCATGATGATGATGTCGGGGCGATATTTGGTCGTTTTCTCGATGGCTTCGAGACCGTCTGACGCCTCGGCGATCACTTCGATGTCGTCGCAGTCCTTGAGAAACGCAACAATCCCCTCTCGTACGAGGGCATGGTCATCGGCAAGAAGGACCTTCATTTTATGCACACGCAACCTCGCTTTCCATGAGTGGTATCAGGATATCGACCCGCGTTCCCATGCCGGGCCACGAACATACCTCGATTTTGCCGCCGATCAGGGTCACCCGTTCCTTCATGCCGAGGAGGCCGAGTCCCCTCATGTCCTTCGCGTCGCGGCTGCCTGCCGTGAAAAGTAAGCTGAGGTCGAAGCCGTCTCCGTCATCCTCGATGTCCACGTGCACGATATTATTCTCGAGCTTGATCATCACGAAGACGTTTTCCGCCCTAGCATGACGGGCGATATTGGAGACCGCCTCCTGCACGATCCGGTAGAGGGTTATCTCTACTTCGGGACGGAACCGCCGGTCCGCGACGCCGGTCGTATTGATGAAATAGTTGATGCCGTTCTCGCCGAGATGCATATCGAGCAGCGACTTGATGGCAGCCACCAGCCCCAGGTCGTCGAGGAGCGGCGGCCTCAGGTTCTGGATGATGCCGATCACTCCCTCCAGGGCCTGCCCGATGATCTCGCGGATCTTATCGACCTTCTCGAGCGTGATGTCCTGAGGATGCAGCCTGCACATGTCGATCCGCATGAGGGCGGCTGACAGTTCCTGAAGCGTATCATCATGCAGTTCACGAGCGATTCTTTTGCGTTCTTCCTCCTGCGAGGTGATGCCTTTTTGCAGAAGGAGCTCGGCCCGTTGCTGGCTTTCGTTGATTTGAAGTGTTCTCTCGCGGACGCGCGTTTCGAGCTCCTGCGCGTGTTTGGTAATGTGTTCCATGGACTCGACGAGTTTGAGCCGCATGGTTTCGAAGCTCTGGCTCAATACGCCGATTTCATCGTTGCCCTGGGGAAGGAGAGGCTTTGACAGGTTGCCCTGGGCGATCCGGCCGGTCCCCTGTATCAGATCGTTCAGCGGGTTTACAATGCTTCGGCTGATGCCGAAGGTCAGGATGAACGCGGCGCCGATAAAGATAACGGCAAAGATGATGAATGTTTGTTTCAGTCGCGAGGCCGGTGCGAACACGTCTTCCTCGGGTTCCTGAATGGAAATTCCCCAGGGCGCCATCTCGAGCGGAACAAAGGCGAGCATCATGGTCTGTTTTTCATACGTGTTTCCGCTCACGTGGCAGCGATGGCAGGTCGTCACGCGCTCCTGCCTTTCGCTGATGATGGTGGTAAAGAACCGTTCGCGGTTGCACTGCGTCAGTATGCGGGCGGGGTCCGACGATGAAATGATCACGCCGTTCGAATCCACGAGGTCGATAAACATGTTCTTTCCGATGAGGGTCAGTCCGAGCATCCGGGTCAGGGCGGGATTGGTGGGATCGATTTCGCCTCCCGCCACCCCTACGATATTTCCCTGTTTATCCTTGAGCGGGACCAGGACGAATATGACCTTTCTTCCTGACGGCTCCAGGGTGTAGATGTTCGAAACCATGGGTCTGTTGTCCGCGATGATCCTGCTGATCGGCTCGATGCTCAAGACGTTGATCGCCGCATCCCTGATCTTCGCCGGATAATTCAGAAGGATATTTCCGTTAATGTCCAGCAGGAAAATACCGTCGGTGAAGATCGAGTACCGGTAGGCGGTCCGGATCGCGTCGCGTTCAGGGCCGAAAGCATTATCACGCAAATCGATCTTGCCCGAGATCGATATGTCATACAGCCGGTTGATGTTGTCCTGTATGATGTTGTCGATATTGCGGCTGATGAGGCGCGCGAAGCCCAGCTTCTCTTTTTCAGAGCGTTCGATGTTCTTCTGAATGATGAAGTAGCCGGCGATGCTGAAAGTCAGCAGAACAACCGAGATGCCGGTTATGAAGGTCAGGGTTATTCGCTTGCGCAGGCTTCCGGTACGTTTAAGCATAGTAAAATAAGTATAGTGCAAGTGGAGGAGAAAAGATAGGGGGACCGGGCGTCAGAATGAGCACCGGCCCCCGCTTATTGGCCATCGGCCGGCGAAGACGGCTGGCCTCCGTTTTCCTTGTAATGCGCCCGGATTTCCTCAGGCGTGGCGCCTTCGAGGCTCGCCAGTTCCAGTATGTGTTCATGGATCATTCGTTCCCTGGATATCGAGCCGGTAAAGATGCTCATGTTCAGCGGGAACACCTCGGGGCTGAAAATGGCGTTGTAAATATGCCATACGGAAATAATAAGAAAGACGACCAGCGCCTCATTGCTGTGCAGCACTTTTGACGCGGGGATGATCTCTCCGGTCATGAACCGGGTGATGAACATCGGTTTCCAGAGCACCGCTCCGGTAGCGATCATTAAAAGTCCGCCGGTCAGGATCCCCCAGTATTCGAATTTTTGCGTATAGCTGTATTTTCCTCCCTTCGCCGGGTACTGTTCATTCCCGAGATAGTACCTGATGTTGTGAATTGCGTTCAGGAAGTCGTTCTTCGTGATAACCATGGATGGCTGCCATCTCTTGATTACCAATCCGAAAACCGCGGCCAGGATATGCGTTGCAACGGCGCAGGAGAAAATAATGCCTGTATAGCGGTGGATGAGCCGTATGCTGTCAATGCCGCCCACATGCAGTATGAACCACCGGGAAAGGTCAAGCGTATAGAACCTCTGAGATAATCCGGTAACGACGAGAACGCTGAAGGTCATGAGCTGGATCCAGTGCTCGATGATGCGGATTGTGCCGAATCGTCTGAATGTGCTTTTCATCGTCTCCTCCGTGCTGCGATATCATGGCGCCGTATGCGCCCAACATTCCTGCGGGACGTATCATCTGTTGACCGCATAGCGCCAGATGTGCAGGAGTATCTGGAGCACGAACCCGATCAGCAGGATGGGAATGAATATCTGATACGCCAGTCCGGCAAGGAATACCAGCGGCGCCCGCTTGAGGCTTGGCTCATAGTGAGAAAGCCATGAATCGGGAAAATGTTCATTGGCCCCGGCATGGCACTTCTGACAGCGCTTGAGCAGATTGGCTTTGACGACGCTTGCCTCGGCGCCCCTGGTGTTCATGATGTTATGGGTCCCGTGACAATCGGTGCAGACCGCCATGGCTTTATGCGGTTTATTCACTTTCCCCTTCTGCATTTTATACAGTTCCAGCGACACACCATGGAAGTCGGAGAGGTAGGTTTTCTCGACGTCCGTCGAAAGCCCGTATTTTCCAACGACTTCCTTCCTCGCGTGGCAGTTGCCGCACATCTCGGGGATGCGCTCGCGGTAATTCATGGAAAACGGGTCTTCAATGGTATGCGCCGTGTGGCAGTCCACGCACACGGGAACGTCCTGGTTGTTTTCATTGAACAGCGCGTTGCCATGCACGCTCCGGGCATAGGTGTCGTATTCCTTCGAATGACACCGCTGGCACCGCCGCGCGCTCTCTGTCCGCACCTTGCCGATGCGATAAACTTCGTGGGAGCCGTGGCAATCGGTGCAGACCGGCGCGTTCAGCTTGCCCTGGCTGAGCACGGTGTAATGAATACTTTCCAGCGTCTTGGTGTATTTATCGAAGTGGCAGCGCCGGCAGCTTTCCGCCGAGGCAAGAGTGAAGTCCCTCCGGGTCCTGAAATTACGCTGCGGGTGCTCCTCGGAAGAAAACCCAAAGTGACAGTCCGAGCAACTTAGCTTGCCATGGACCGAGGTCTTCAGCAAGAGCACGTCAATCTTCAGTGAAAGGGTCTCGTTGTTCTTGAAAGGCATGGTCATCGAACGGGCATGGCATTTCGAGCAGTACTGCTCCTCATTGGTGAAGAAGCTTTTCCCCGACAGCGGGGCGATTGTATGGGAACCATGGCAATGGAAGCACACGGGCGGCTTCCCGTCCTTCTCCTCCCGCAGCAGTCCACGATGGACCGCGCGCCGCTTGATCTGCTCGTCGGTATGACACCGCCTGCAGATGAGCGAGGACCTGAGCTGATACTGCGCTTTGCTTTTGAACTCGCGGGTGGGGTGCTTCCCGGAGGAGAAATCAGTATGACAACTCGAACAGGCCAGAGAACTATGCGCGGAGGCCTGGAATTTATCGGTGTCGACATAGGCGATCAGCGATTCATTGTTCTGAAAGAACTTGACGATGCCCGGTTTAGCATGGCAGTCCAGGCATCTCCTGGATTCGTCGGAGAGCGGCGCCGGTTCTCCTCCCGCCCTTCCCGCCAGCAGCGTCAGCGCGAGGAGCAGGACGCCCCCCCACTGCTTGCCCGGTATCCATTTCATATTCTCACCTCGCGCAAAAGGGCGTACTGTACAAAATTGACCGCTGCATGCACCGTGAACTCCTTCATGAGGGAATGCCTCCAAAAACGGAATCGCTGGTAAAAGCATTTATCCGCGGATTTCGCAGAGGTATGCAGATTATAGCAGAGCTTTGCAAGCCGGTTTAATCCGGGGGATCTGCGTAATCTGCGGACAATATTTTTGATAGGCCTAATGCAACTCCGTATAGTCCGGATCCTCTCTGAGCACCGGCATCCGGTTGAGGATCCACCGGAAAATGAGCACGTGCAGCGTAAAAATGGCCAGCACGATCATCGCCTCTTTCCACGACGGAATAACGTGGCGCAGATGGTTCGGGAGCCGCCAGTTGAAGGCGATCATGGAGACATTGATCCTGTTCACGATGATCCCGAGCACCGCGGAGAATGCGCCGAGACGCACAATGCCCGCGCTCTGTTTTTTTACCCCCAGCGAAAAGATCAACCCGGGCAGGAGCACGAAGCAGAGCATTTCAATGATGAACCAGTGTCCGTAGGGCGTGTTCAGCAGGTTCCAGTGGTCGTCATGAGCAACGCCGATGAGCTTCAGGGCAAAGTAGACAAAGATGCCCACTGCCGCGCCTTTGCCAAGGCCGATCGTGAGAGGGTCCAGTTTGCCGAGAAAATTATGGTCCGTCTTGTCCCTCAGGAAGGTTGCGCCGAGGGTGCTTACGACGATGACCATGGCGAGCGCCGCGTAGATGCTCGAACTCAGGAAGAACACCGGCAGGTACTGGGAATACCAGAGCGGATGCATCTTCCCGGGCGCCAGCAGGAACATGGCGCCCAAGGCCGACTGGTGGAGGGTCGAAAGAATGATGCCGGCGATGGTCATGCCGATGGTGATCATCGTCGCCCATTTGCGGACCCGCCGCGCCTTGAGCCACTCGAGGACGGCGGGGCTGAACTCGAGGAGCTGCACGGTCAGGTAGGTGGCCACGTGCCAGGCCACCAGGAACAGGACCGACGCTGTGCCGAATCCGACCATCATGGGATAGTAGATGCGCCAGGGTCGGCCAAGGTCGGTCAACAGGTAAATCACAGCGAAGAGATATCCCAGAAACCCGGTGAGCACGCCCAGTCTCACCAGCGAGTGATATCGCTTGAAGCCGAAAATATAATAGGCAGTGGCCATGACAAAGCCCGTGGCCGAAAGCGGAACCCCGGAAAAAAGCCCCCATCCAAGCAGGATGCCCCAGGGATAGTCGTTGGAGGCGTCGGTGACGGAAGCCAGGCCAAAGACAAAGCGAATAACGATGAGAGGCAGGCCGACGCTCAGGACGGCGGCGGCGACGATGTTGAAGGGAGTAATAAGTTTTCTCAGGTACTCCGGCCAGGTCATCCCGATAAGCAGCTTATCCATGAACCAGGACTGAAAATTATCCTGCTTGGCAGTTGTAGTGTCTTCGTTGCTCATTTGCCTTCCTCCTTCTTCTTATGGGACGCGAGTTTTTCATCGCAGACCTCATCCTGGTGGCGCACCGCGGCGTAGCACATCCCGAAGAGGGCCGGCCAGATGGTGAACACGAGCGGCACCGAGGAGAGGAAGCCCTTGGTCAGCTCGATGGGCGGCTTATCGGGTACGTTTGCCGGGAACCCAACCTGCTCGAACGGAACGCCCGAGAGGTATATCCAATTTGTTCCCCCAGCTTCATGTTCCCCGTAAATATGGTCGACATATTTGTCCGGATTCTTCTCGATCCTGTTCCTGGCGATCTTGATCAATTCGTCCCGTTTGCCGAAGGTGATGGCCCCGGCCGGGCAGGCTTCGGCACAGGCGGTGATCTTCCCGTGCTTCACCCGCGTTTCGTAGCACATGGTGCACTTGATGATCTTGGGCTCCAGCGCGCTTTCATACTTATACGCCGGGACGCTGAAGGGGCAGGCTATCATGCAGTAGCGGCATCCAAAGCAGAGGTCTTCATTGTACATGACCGCGCCCTCGGGCGTTTTGTTGTAGGCATGGATCGGACAGGCCGAGGCGCACGCCGGTTCTTTACAGTGGTTGCATTGCACCTTCCGGTAGATCGGCAGATTCTTGTCCTTGGGGTTCTCATACCGGTTGACCACGGTGTAGGCATGAGCATCAGGCCGCCTCGTCTGATTGAAGACCGAGACGTCGTCAAAAGGCGCCTCCGGCTGAGGCAGGCCGTTTTCCTTGTTGCAGGCTGCTTCGCAACTCCGGCATCCCACGCAGAGGGTGAGGTCGGTCAGTAGGCCATAGCTGTTCGGGTATCCGGGAAAGTCCTCGGACGCGCGCGCCAGGCCGCTCGATCCGACCATGGCCGCGCCGCCGATGGTTGCAATCGTTCCCAGGAAGGCCCGCCTGTTTATGCCGCTGTTTTTTTTTCGTTCAGGGCCGTCTTTGCCCGCTTTATCTCCGGTGGTTTCATCCTCGCTGACGGGATTATTTGATTTATCGTTCATACCTTTTCTCCTTTGCGGTATTTCCGTCACTCTCTCTGAGACCCTTTTCTATTTTCGAATGTTCATGCCGACCTTCTCCGCTCTTCTGGTATGGCAGAGCTCCGTACAGCCCTTGGGGTCCGTGCCGATGTTGCCCATGCCGTGGTGACATTTGAAACATTGTTTGTGATACGCGGTCTTGAGGCCGGGCATGGCGGCATTGTCCCGGTCAGCCGTGGTATGGCAGCTCTTGCAGGCCATGAAGCTGTGGGTGGCCGAGTTTTTAAAGTTCTGCGGGGTGAGCGCATGACACTGTTTGCACGGCAGCCCGTCGGATATGCTGTGCTCGTGATGACACGTGGAACAGCTGCCGGCGATGGAGGCATGTTTCGGGTGGTCGAACTTTACCGGGGTATAGACGTCCTTGATGCTGTCAAGGACGCGCACTCCGGGCGCTTCGGCCGCGGCGCTCACGTACGCCGCGGCAAGAAGGCAAAGGCTCAAGACTACGGTGGTCCTCAGAATTTTTCTCATAGATCCGTCCCTTTCGTCGAATGTAAATGTCGCCCGTCCGCTACTTCGCGCCTTTACCGGATTTGGATCCCATCTGCTTTCGTTGTTTGCCGGTGAAGTAGGCTTCCATGGGCCTCCAGTCAAAGGAGAGGTCCTTGCCCAGCAGGGTGGAAACGCCTTTGACCGTCAGGTTCACCGCCTCGGACAACACCACAAGAAAGAACCCCACAGGCAAAATGACGATGTAGGCCAACCCGATGAACGGGGCCGTTGCCATTTGTCTGACGTACTTTATGGTGTCTCCGCTCTCCTTGAGGTGCGCCAGGTCCTCCTTGCCCTTGCTGACGACCGTGGCGAAAGGTTTCGGTTTCAGGACCTCCCAGAAAACCATGAACGCGCCAATGGACAGAATGGAGATGATGTATTCAATGCCCTTTACATGCGTCATGAAATCAAAAAGTGTATACATGGCACTACCTCCTGGTGTGGTTGCGGCGGAGTTTCATCCGCCTGGTCTGGTGGGCCCCGTACGCCCCATGCGTACGGGCACTCATGCTCGGCGCACTGTTACTTCGCTTCTTTTTTGTTCTTTCTCTTGCCCGAGAGATACGCTTCCCTGGGCCGCCATCCGAAGGACAGGCTTTTCCCGATCAGGCTCACAACGCCGCTGACGACCCTGCCTATTGCGAGCGTTGCAATCGTCGCGATGCCGATGAACGGGAGCGTGAGGACGTAGAACAGGCCGATGACCGGTCCGGCAAGCAGCATTATGCTTGCGGGGATTCGGAAGTATGTTGCTGACGCTTCTCCGCTCAGAATGGCTTCCTGGTCAACATCTATGCGCTGTCCATTCGACAGATCCCAGTAAGTGCCTTTCCCAACTCTGCTTCCTGTTTTGTAGCTCAACATGGTTTTCACCTCCCTTCGTCTTTTTTGTTAGTCTATTTATAACAGATGGCCGGGATTGCGCAATTGGAAGAAGTTCCTATATGGGCGGAATAATTATCCTATGACAGTATGTTGCAAAAGGAGCGGAGAAGAGGGGGCGTCAGGGCGTCATCGTGACTGTCCGTGTATTCGTGAATAGCCGGGCGAGAAAAGAGAAAGGAAATTAATTGAAACAAAAAGGAGTGAAGCTGATGCGCCGAGCTGCGGTTACGGTTGTTGGAGAAGAAGAATAAAGCGACAGAGCCATGATCTCAGCGGAGCATGCTTTCAACGATCTTCGTCAGTTCAAAGGGCGTTGCTTTCATGAGCACCGTCATGGTGTACTTGCCCTCGGTCCAGGTTATCCCGCTACAGGGCTCATCCTTGCCGCATGAGCCTACGGTAAGCACGGCAGCCCTGCCTTTTATCGCGTACCGTACCTTTTCCGTGACAACAATAATCTCGATCGGATTTTCGACATTCAAGGCCTTGCCTTCGGATTGGGATATGACCAGCGCGGTATTTCTTTTGTCCGCGCGGGTAAAGCCTAATACAATTGCGGGAAACGGTTTGCTCTGCGCCAGGATCGTTGATGGTGGCCAGCTGATCTGCTGGGGGAAATAAGATGGCACATAGATGTCTTTCATATTCAAGGCAGTGCGTACTTCCTCAAGGGTCTTATAACGCCTGACCGTATCCTGCTGCATGGCGAGCGGGAGCCAGTTCATCACCTTAAGCGCCAGGATGAGCAGAACGATCATGAAGGTAAAAGTGAGGAAACGGGACAATGGTTTATTCATGGTCTTACCTCGCTGGTTCACACAATAAAATAATTGAGCGCTGCCACGGTCAGAAGCGTAAGCATGAAAGGAACGCCCCACCTCTCCCTCCTGTCGGTCGCTCCCTCCTCAAGCCTTTTTATTCTGTCTTCCAGGTGCAGATTATGGCTGTACTCTTCGAGCGAGGCCTTAGGCCTGAAAGACTTCCGGGGGTCCGGTTCAGGAATTTCTATTTTCCGGTAGAATATTTTTAACACAGCGGCGAGCGCCGCGGGGTTTCGTGTCAACGAGACGGAGATGTCGTCGCAGATCTTTTCCTCGTCCCTGACCGCCCGCCGGAACTTCACCAAAATGATGGGGTTAAAAAACTGGATTATCCGGAGAAGAAACACGGCGATCAGCAGGGGACGCCTGCTTCGGGCGATATGCGCGAGTTCATGCGCCAGCGCGGCCCGCATCTGCTCCGGGGTCAGCGCCTGAGAGAGGCTGGTGGATACGAAAATCACGGCGTTCTTGCCCGTGGTGGAAAAAAGAAGCGGGCTGTCATCGTCTATGAGAACTACCTCCGGTGTTTTGACGGACAGAGACCGGGAAGCCTCTTCGATAAACGGGTTGACGTCAAGGCGTGTGCCGTCATGCTCCGGCTGTTCCGCGTCCAGCGTATTCCTGAGAACGGGAAGCATCTCCTGAAAAAGGAAGATCAGCGAGGTAAGCGCAAGAAACAGCAAAAAAAGAATACTGACGGGCATGGCCCCCCCTATTTCCAGAAAAAGCCAGCGATTCATGTCGAAGAGCGAATCGAGTCTGAACAGGGCCGAGCTCCGTCCGGGATTTATCAGCTGGTAGAGGGGGAAGGAAACGATCGGGAAAAAAATTACGATGACGCGGAAGCGCTGCCTGACCAACGGGTCATGGATGTTCCAGGCCTTCACGGCGCGGTCCGTGATCATTGCCGCGATGAGCGAGTGGCAAAAAGACTGGGCAAGGTACATGCCCACAACAGAGTTGAAGAAGGCTGATAGGTTCATAATACATAGTCCAGAGACCGATGCTTGGAATTACTCTGGGTTTTTCCTCTTTGCCTTTCAGGTTCCAATGCTTTCGGGAAAATACTGAAAAACAAATCGTTGATTTTGTGGATTATTATCATGAAGAGCTGTCCTTGAGTGCGATCGTGAAAGGATTATATATCAAAAGGATTTGTAAGGAAAGGGAATAGCTGTTTTACCGGGCGAGCAGAGGGGAAGGCACAGGTTTTAAGGCAGCGAGCGCGTGGGCGCCGGCGAATACGGCATATCTCGCCGGATCCTGCCGCGACAACGGACCGTGATCCGATGTAATTAGTCCGAAAACGCATTCTAGTACACTTCATGAGAAAAACATTAAGCCGACGGCTCCTCTCCGTTGCGCTGGCGCTGCTCGCTCCCGTCATAGCGAACAGCGCGACCTCCCCGTCCGTGCCGCGGGACTTCAAAAGCGACGGATGCAGCCTTTTCACCGACGGCAACCTGGAGCAGCGCGACCTCTGGTGCGCCTGCCGCTTTGTGCACGACATCGCCTACTGGCAGGGGGCGCCCGGAAAGAGCGCACGCAGGCCGATGAGGCACTTCGCGACTGTGACTATTGGTGACTATTGGGTGACTATTGGTGACTATTGGGGTCAGACTTTAGAATTGACATTCCGAGGTTCTCGTGATAGTCTTCCCTCATGCCACGGAAACCTCGCATCGAATATACAGGCGCGTTTTACC
>JAYTJE010000054.1:0-13881 GCA_043731355.1 Nitrospirota bacterium | reverse complement strand
TGCCGGCAACACGCAGCGCTTGAACCCGAGTTTGGCAGCGTCCTTGATCCGGGCCTCGACCTGGCTGATGGCGCGGACCTCGCCGGCAAGGCCCACCTCACCCATGACCACGGTCTGGGCTGCTATGGGCCGCTCGCGGAAGCTCGAGGCCACGGCGGCGATGATGCCGAGGTCCACGGCGGGCTCGTCGATCTTGAGTCCGCCCACGATATTGACGAACACATCCATGCCCATGAGCTGCATGCCCACGCGCTTTTCGAGGACCGCCAAAAGCAGTGACACGCGATTATAATCCACGCCGATGCAAGTGCGTCGGGGCATGGTGAGCTTCGACGGCGCCACCAAGGCCTGAAGTTCGGCAAGAATGGGGCGAGAGCCTTCGAGCGACGAGACTACGACCGAACCCGTTGCATCAGCCGGACGCTCGGCAAGGAATATCTCCGAGGGGTTGGCCACTTCGGCCAGACCGTTTTCCTTCATCTCGAACACGCCGATCTCGTTCGTCGAACCAAAGCGGTTCTTGACCGCGCGCAGGATCCGGAAGGAATGGCCCTTGTCCCCTTCGAAATACAGCACCGTGTCCACGATATGTTCCAGCACCCGTGGTCCCGCGATAGCGCCGTCCTTGGTCACGTGGCCGATCAGAAAGGTGGGCATGCCGGTTTTTTTCGCGTGGATCATAAGCCTGCCCGAGACCTCGCGGACCTGGCCCACGCTGCCGGGAGCGGACGGAAGCTCCGAGGTGAACACGGTCTGCACGGAATCGACGACCAGCACCTGCGGCTGCAAGCCATCCGCCGCGCGGATGATCTCGTCGAGCGATGTTTCAGCCAGCACATAGAGATGCTCGGCCTTGACGCCGAGCCGCTGAGCGCGCATCTTGATCTGCGCCGGAGATTCCTCGCCCGTGACATAGAGCGTCTTGCCCCGAAGCTCCGACACCTGCCGGAGCATCTGGAGCACGAGCGTGGACTTGCCGATGCCCGGGTCGCCGCCGATCAGGACGACCGAACCCGGAACGATCCCCCCGCCGAGCACACGGTCGAGTTCGCCGATCTTCGTGACGAACCGGTCCTCGTCGCGCGCCTGGATCTCGTTCAGCAGGATCGGCTCCATGCCGCCGGCGCGTTTCGCGCTCCCGATGTCCTTCGTCTTTTCGACCTGCTCCTCGACCATGGTGTTCCAAGCGGCGCAGTCGGGGCATTTGCCCATCCAGCGCGGCGACTGGGTGCCGCAGGACTGGCAGACATAGACCGTTTTTATTCTTGTTTTCATCGTGGAGGCATTTTAGTGGTTCATCCGTGGATTGTCAAACGCATTCTGGAAAAGTGCGGCGAGGACTGCGGGAGGGGCCGCCGGATCGCGCTCAGTTCAGGGAGGAGGTCGTGACGGCAGCGGTCGGGGCCATGATGTCGCGCACCTTCTGGAGCAGCTCCACGGGCGCAACGGGCTTGATCAGAAAATTCACTCCGGAGCTGACGACGCCTTTTTTCTGGATCACTTCCTCGGGATAGCCGCTCGTAAACAGCACCTTGATCCCGGGATTGATAAGGCTGATGGCATGGCCGGCTTCCACGCCGCTCAGTTTCGGCATGATGATGTCCAGGATCACGAGCTTGATTTCCGCGGCGTGCTCCCGGAATTGCGCCACCGCATCTTCGCCGTCCACAGCCTCGATCACCGAGTACCCGAACCCTTCAAGCACCGCGCGCGTAAATTTTCTGATATCGGCCTCGTTGTCCGCAATAAGCACGGTCTCGCTGCCTCCCAGCGGAAAGGCCCTCATTTCAGTTTTCGGCAGGGACGTTTTTTCCGCCATGGCCGGCAGGTAGATCGAGAAGGTCGCGCCTTTTCCCGGCGCGCTCGCCACGAGAAGATAGCCGTTATGCTGTTTGACGATCTCGTAGGCTATGGACAGTCCGAAGCCGGTGCCTTTCTCGAAGCCTTTGGTAGTGAAAAAGGGCTCGAAGATCTTCGCGCGGGTTTCCTCGTCCATGCCGATGCCCGTGTCCTCCACGGTGATCACGGCGTACTTCCCTGTTTCCCCGAAGCCATGTGTGTTCAGGAACTCATTGTCCACAACCGCAGCCCCGGCTTGCACCGTGACCACCCCGCCCCGGGGCATAGCATCCCGCGCATTCGCCACCAGGTTGATAATGACGCGCTCGAGCTGGCTGGCGTCCGCCATGACGGACGGGGCAATGCCGGCGCTGCGAATGCGCAGCTCCACCGCATCGTTGACCATCGCTTTCAGCAGCTTCTTCATCCGCCCGACCAGTTCGTTCGGACTCGTGGGCTTCAGACTGAACACCTGTTTTTTCCCGACGGCAAGCAGGCTCTGGATCAGGTTCGCCGCCCGTTCCGTTGCCGCGAGGATCTGGTCCACGTGTTCCTGCTCGGGATCGTTCTTTCCCAGGTTCAGCTGGAGGAGATTCGCATATCCGACGATGACGGTCAGGATATTGTTGAAGTCATGCGCCACGCCGCCGGCCAGGGCGCCGATCGCCTCCATCTTCTGCGAATAGCGCAGACGTTTCTCCAGGTTGCTGCGCTCCGTCACGTCGCGGTCGATGCCCCGGTAGCCGCAAAACCGGCCGTCCTGGCCGAAAAAGGGCGCCCCGCTCGTCTCGATGATCACCCGGCTGCCGTCCTTCCGGAGATTCGTGTTCTGCAAGACCGCGAACGGCTGCTGCCTGCGCGTCAGTGAAATAAAGTTGTCAGCCGCGCGCCGGGCCTCGTCCCTCGGCATGAAATCGAAGAAGGTTTTGCCGAGCACTTCGGCCGGTTCGTACCCGAGGATGTCGCGTATCCGCGGGCTCACATAGGTATACACGCCCCGGTCGTCCATCTCCCAGACCCAGTCGCTCGTGGTGTCGATGAGGTTCTGCAGCCTGGCCTGGCTCTCCTTGAACGACTGTTTGGCGCGCCTGGCTTCTTCATACAGCCGGGCGTTGTCGATCGCCACCGCCGCCTGGCTTGCCAGGGATTCCAGAACGTCAAAATCGCTCTGCACATAAGACGCACGGTTTCCCTTTTGCCCCAGGGTCAGGAAGCCCTGTACGTGCCCCTTGGAGAACAGGGGAATGATCACTTCAGCGCCAATGGCCTTCATGTATTCCTCCAACCGGGAAAACTCGTCGGCAGGCAGGACCTCCCGCAGCTCATCCGGGACGACCGCCCGCCCTGCCTTCTGGAGCACGTTGATCAGCGACTCGTCCATCGGGAGGAGCCTGGCGGTCTCCACGTGCAGTCCGCTGCCGAGCCGGAGCGTATACTGCCCGGCTTCGCCCTTCAGGTACAGGCAAATATCCTCGGTTTCGAGGCTTTTTTTGATATTGCCGATAATGTAGGCAAGCAGTCCGTCAAGGTCCAGGATCGTGACCATGGCGCGGGCGGACTCTTTCAGCAGCAGTTGATAGTCATAATGGTCCTTGACGACCAGGCGCTGGATCCAATGCTGGATGTTCCGGTTAAAAGAGGTCCCGAAAAAAACGGACCCCATAAGGAACAAGGACAGCATGATCGCCAGGACGTCCCCCAGCAACGGCTTGAAGGTCAGGAAAAAAGCAATATGAACGCCCGAGAACAGGACCGTCAGCAGCAGGATAGTGATAGCGCGGGAAACAGCCAGCCGCAGATCGAACAATCGATGGCGCGTTATGGCGTAATAGGTCAGGGCAACCCAGGGAAGACCAAAGTAGGAACCAAGGCCGGGCTCCAACGTAACCCCGCCGAGCAGGGGAAGGACGCCGGAAATATACATTCCTCCCACAGTGAAGATCAGCATGCCGTTCGTGAAATAGTTCAACTGGGACCGTTTAAGCCCGCGGGCCTCCCGTCGAAGACGGAACAGCTCATAGATCACCCAAACGAGCTGGGCGACCCCGATGGCCCGGAGAGGCTTGCCGAGAGGACCGGACCGGTCAACGTACGGAAGCAACGTGTAATTGCCGCTCTCGATCAGGTCCGTTGACACGCTGATGCAGAGAACCGCGATCCAGAACGGGTAGAGGACATAACCGGCGACGCGGGCAGCCTTGCTGTTCTCATCCCGCATATAGCAAAGGACCTGAATGGCGGCGGGCAACATGAGCCAGCCGACCCAGTTGGCGCGGGCAAGGGGCGTAATATCGCGGCCAAAAGACGCAAGGACGTACATCAGGCCGGTGATCAGGGTAAAGCATGCGGTAAACAGGGAAAACACGCCAACGGACCGGTTCACCGAACTATTGCGGGGATTGTCCCGGAGCAGCGAGAGGCCGAGCAGAAATTCCACGGCCGCGCTGACTAAAAGAGGATAGCCGATTATTTCAAGACGATACATGCCTGACACCTTCTATCATAGTGAGGGGAGACAATGAGCTAAAGTATATCATAGCGTTAACCGAAAAACATACCGCTTTCACAATTTTACCGTTTGAATATAACTTAGGCGAGCGGGTCGTTCAATAGCCCGACAGGGGTATTTTCAGGGTATCACCGGGAACGGACAAACAGCACGGATTGCCGTATGCTGCCATTGTGGGCCTTCAGGATAAAGGGGACAGGATCAACCAGCTCGACGCGCTTGTTCAAGCCCAGGATTCCGCGGCGATCAATAAAACGAGGGCCCTGCCGCCGGGTGGTCCCATCCGCTTCAGCGGACTGGAAGCGAAAAAATAAAAAGGCAGTCGGCAAGTATCGCCGGCTGCCTTTTTTCTTGTCGGGAAGAACGGCGGCGCTTAGAAGCGGGGCATCGGTTCCGCAAGGGTCCCGCCAAGCGTGAACTGATAATATCCCTCCGCGTCCTTGTTCTTGAGCATGGCAATGATCCAGGACTGCTCCTGCGCCATCCGCTCGGACAGCTTCAGCTTCACCATAAGGTTCATCATTCCCCGGTCGCGCAGCGCCAGGTCCCCCGTGGCCCTGATCTTGAGCTCCTTGCCGTCCAGCTCCAGTTTTTTCACCAGCAGCCGGTCGCCCTTCACTTCGGCTTCGAGCCAGCATTGCTCAAAATCGAGGTCCGGTATTTTGAACCCTTTGACCGTGAGGTCCCGCGAGGTGACGCCTTTGATCCAGAGCCGGCCCTTGCCGGAATCATTGTTCATCTCGAAGTTTCCTCCGAGCTTGCCGGTAACGTGGACCCCCGCTTCTTTCAGCAGCGGATAGGTATTGATATCGAGCCCGCTGGCGTCGATAAAAAGATACTGCCTGCCGGGCCCCTGCTGCGACTTGACCAGAAGCTCTCCGTTGTACGCCGACGCCTTCATGCTGAGCGCGGAAAGACCGCGGACCAGGCCGAAGAGCGATATCGTGGTCCTGATCGCCGGACTTTCGAACAGGACCTTGCCGGTTTTATCCGACACCACCACGTCGGAAAGCACCACGGTGTTAAAGAACCGCGGCGAGATCCGCGCGATGGCAAGCTCGTAGGGAGTGCGCAGCCTGACCTCCGATTCGATCCGTGATTTGATCCGGTCGAAGGGGAACTGCAAAAGAAGAAAAATGAGGAACGCCGCCACAAAATAGCAGGCGAACAGCAGTCTCCGGATGATCGTTCTTTTATCAGGCATCATCGGCTACCCTGCGCTGGAAACAAGTATGGTCGCGTTCAGAAGCTTCGGGTTATCGAACCGGGGCTTAAAATACAGTTTCTTGATGCGCAGCGTGTCCTTCTCGATCAGATACACATAGTTCACGATATCATAGAGCGTTATATTGTCGAGCTTGATCTCGACGATGCTTTCCGTAACCCCGCCGGCCTGCACACCCGACTGCGGCTTGAGCGACACGATCTTGCTTTGGAGATTTGCCCGTTTCGTCAGGTTCTCGATCTCCGTCAGCAACGGGCCGCGCTTCGACGCTGCATCCTGGGCCTGCTTCAGCCGCAGCTGCATCTCCCGGTACTGGTCGCGCAGACCCTGCATCTCGACCAGGTCCTGTTCTTTTTTGGGAAGAAGGCCGCGTTTGCGCGCCAGGTCGTCGGTCAGCGGCGACAGGACATAGGCATAGAGCACGATGACCAGTGCCGCGACACCGCCGATGATGAGCGTTTTTTTATCTTTCGGTTCAAGGCTCATAGAAGTCCTTCATTCATGTCGCCTGCTTGATCTTGATGTCGAGCCGGAACTTGACCTTGCTGTCCACGCCCATGCGCGTGTCCAGGACCGTCACCTCGCCGAAGGACGGAACTTTCTGCAATTCGGCCTTGATCTTGTCCACGGACTCGAAAGAAGGCGCATCGCCCTGGAGCTTCAGCCGGTCGCCCTCCAGGTTGAACTCGCTGAAGGTCACGCGCACCTCTTTCGGGATCCCTTCCGTGACCGCCCGCATCGCGTCGAGCGCCGAACTTCCCGAACCGAGCACGCCGAACTGTTTTCTCGCATTCATAAGCTTGTCGCGCAGAAAGCGCACCGGATCACCCGGCATCGGTTCCTGGGGAAAGAGCTGCTGATAAATTCCCTTGATCTCGCGGTCCAGTTTGCCATAGCCCGACTGCACCATCGTGAACTTGACCCCGAGGTTGGTGATCGCCAGCAGAGCAGCCAGGACACCGGCAATAATGAGCGTGCGTTTTCTTTTCCGCGTCCCTTCATCGGCAAGCCGGTAAGCGTACTCGTCCTTCCGGAAGTTGATCTCTCCGGACAGGGCAAGACCGAGGCTCACCGGCTCTTCAACCTTCCTGCCGTTATACTCCGGAACCACCTGCTCCAGAGCGATACCGAGGTCCGCCCAGCCCACAGGGTTTTCCCGGCCCAACACAAGCACTTTTTCCACCTGTACGCCATGGGCGATCTCAAGCGCCTTCAGCGTGTGAGCAGCGCCGCCCGTTGCCGATGATGGGGAAAAACTCCGGAACGCGATCACCGTCTCGTTGTTTTTCAGGCAGAGATCGTTGCCAACGATGAGCAGCACTGTCCCTTTCGTCGGGACCATGCGCGCTACAGCGCCAAGGCCGATAAAGGAAGGCACGATCGCCTGCGGGTCCAGTCCTCCGGCAACAAGAACCTCGAGCTGCCGCCGCAGCACGGTCTTCGGCAGCATGATGCCGAGCACCGGCGTCTCGCCTTTTGCCTTGCCGTCTTTTTCGAGCTCGCCCACGACCAGGTGGTCGATCACGACATCGTCGAGAGGATAGGGCAGAATGTCCTCAAGCTCAAAGGGCAGCGCCTTTTCCAGCCGCTTCCGGTCATTGAAGGGAAAATGCAGCAACCGCTGGCTGAACCGTTCTCCCGGGATGGACACAACGATCTTTGCGCCTGCCCAGTCGCGGGAGCGCTCCTTCAGGATCGCAATGAGTTCCGCCTCAGAATTAAAGGACCTGTTGAATGAGTCCTTCAGCTCCGTGCTGCGGAATCCCCTCTCGACGATCGACCCCGAGACCCGGGCCTGCTCTATGTGCAGTCCTACGATCTTCACTTGACGCTCCAATAGGAATTGCCGATCGATTCGATCTGTTTGGTATAGCCCCCCACGGTTGCATAGGAATAGACCATGAGCGCCCCGTTCGCCGTAACAAGGTTTGGGTTGGCCGACGGGTTCAATCCGACTGCATCCAGCGACTCGACAGGCTTCTCTTTTCTGTTGTTCACGATCATGCCCACCGCGACCCTGTTGTTCGTAAGAACACTGTTCAGCACCTCTTCGGAGGCGGTATTTATGTTGATCTTACTGTCCGAGCTCACCGTTAAAAACCTCGCCACCTTGTTATAATCCTCATCAGACATGACCTTGTGCAGCTCCGACAGCAGCTTGAACCGCCCTTCCGTCCTTCTTAATTCCTTCACCTGGTCAACGACAGCTATGCTGACCCCTTCCTGGGTGAATAACTCCTCGACCCAGCCAAGCGTGAGCACGTCATTGACATTCAATTTGCCTCGTTCATCTTCCCACTTGATCCTGACCTCGGTGTCGCCTGCGCTGATGATCGGGACAACGCCCCATTCCCCCTGAGGCACCATGTCCTTTAATTGACTGAACTTTGTGAATATAGCCACACCCGAGCGCGCAAGAAAATAGGCCCGCTGGCTGTTGCGGAAGTTCACCGCACCCCGCAAACTTACGCGCGTTCCGTAGGCGAACTCGAAAATGAGCGCGATCAGGAGCGCCGTGACCAGCAATACGACGAGAAGCGCGATTCCACGGTTGCTCTGCGTGATCCACTGTTTCTTCATGGCAGCTAAAGAGCGTCCTTCGCCCGCACCTCGGTGCTATACTGTTTGCCGCTCAGCAAGACCACCGTCATCTCCACGATCGCCGGCTTCATACACTGGGAGCTGCTGCCCCACTCTTCGGCCCAGGTGGACCCGGTGTTGGAATAACGGAGCCGCAGTTCAAGCACCTGGTCCGTGAGCTCGTATTCAACTCCGCCTTCAAGCGGCTTCATTTCCTCGGTCAGTTCCCGCTTTTCACGCCGCATCAGGGAATAGCCCTTGCCGTCCGCTTTTTCCTTGAAGTAGTAGCCTGCTTCCAGAAGCTCCGTCTCTTTTGAATCCGGCCGGGGGAAATTCGTGAGCGTGGTCATGGCAAGGCTGTCATGCTGGCGCTTGACGCCTTCCGTCTCGACCTCGTCCTTCTTGCCGTAGAATACGGGATGGTGCTTCACCTGGTCGCAGTCGGCGTTCTCAATGTCCAGAGACAGCCGCGCGATCAGGGTCCGCGCAAGGTCGGTCTCGTCGCGAGCGGCCTCGGCGTACCGCACACTCCGGCTGGCGGTGGAAAAACTCGTGTAGATCCCCGTCATGATCAAAGCAAGGATCGACATGGCCAGCAGCACTTCGATAAGCGTGAAACCCTGTTTATATCGAGTGCGGAATACGGCCCGCGAAGTCGATGATGTCCCTGACGCCTGACGCCTGACGCCTGACCCCTTGTCACTCATAGCTCACCAGTTCCACCATCTCATCGCGGCTGCCTTCTTTCCAGAGGACGGCAGTGCGAACTTCCATTACCTGAGGGATCGGCGTGGGAGCGATCGTTTTTTTCCAGCGGTAATCCTTATACACTTCCCCGTACAGGTCCACGGAGAACTCCCCTTCTTCTTCAGCAGGGAGCAGCGGTTTTTTTATGAGCGCCTCGGTCATCATGCGCTTGGCTAAGAGCGTCGCCGTGGTGATCCGCTCCGCCTTCATGACGTCCGCCACACTCCTGTTCTGGAGCCCCAGGAGAGACACGATGACCATGGCCATGATGGCCACCGCGATCATGACCTCCAGCAGAGTAAAGCCCCTCTGGACCCTGGACCCTGGACCCCGGACCCTGCTCATCGCCCCTCCACTTCGCCTTCACGCAGTTCCGTGTCTCCGGTGAGCGGCTTCACCATGAGGGTGAATATTTTATCATCGCCATTGCGCAAATGGATGAACGCCGGCTCGACCCAGCCGTCCGGCGTAAAGAGCATATACGGATCATCGGGGTGGCTGCCCACCTGCACGTCTTTGAACGAGGTCTGGCCCGCCAGGCTTCCTTCATTCGTCAGGGCCGTTTGCAGCCGCTTGAATTCCGCGCTCTCTTTCGAGAGGACCGTGAACTCCTCGGCCCAATACTTGCCGCCCTGGACATCGAACCTGAGCCGGTAGACCGTTTTTTTCGCCTGCGCCTCGTCCCGCAGGAACCTGATCATCCCGGTCAGATGACGCGCGCTGCGCTTCAGGTTCGCGTCGCCGATATTGCCGAGCTGCGGAATGAGCAGGGTCATCATAACGCCGAGCACCACGATCACGACCATGAGCTCGATAAGGGTAAAGCCCTTTTTCATTTATTCGATCTTCCAGCTCTCGATGTCGGCGTTCTTGCCTTCGCCGCCCTGCTCGTTGTCCGGGCCGTAGGAAACGAGCTCATACTCGCGGCCTTCATTGCCCGGCGAGAAGTACAGGTAGTCCTTGCCCCAGGGGTCCTTCGGGATGCGCGCCGGCTTGAGGTAGCCGCCGTCTTTCCATTTGTCCGGAATGCGGCCGGCCTCGGGCTTCTTGATCAACGCGCTTAAGCCCTGGTCAGTCGCCGGATAGAAACCATTGTCCAGTTTGAACGCGTCAAGTGCGCTTTCAATGGACTTGATCTGCACCTTGGCCGTACTGACCTTGGCCTCTTCTTCCCGTCCCAGGATCTTCGGCAGCACGATACCTGCGAGCAAGCCGAGGATGATCACCACCACCATGATCTCAATAAGAGTAAAGCCTTTTTGACTCTTCATGTACGAGCTCCTTTTAATCAGAAATCCGCATTCCGCAATCCGAATTTTTTTATCTCACCGACGAACTCATTTCCAGGATCGGCAGCATGATAGCGATCACGATGAACCCGACGATCAGCCCCATCACCAGGATAATGACCGGCTCCAGGAGCGACATCAGCGCGGTGATTCGCGTCTCGACCGTGCGGTCGAAGGAATCGGAGATCTTGAGCAGCATCTTCTCGAGCTCGCCGCTCTTTTCTCCCACCGCAACCATCTGGACCACCACGGGCGGGAACAGGCCGCTCCGCCTGAGCGGGTCCGCGATGGGTTCGCCTTCGCGCACGTTCTCGCGAGCCCGGTGCACGGCATTGGCGAGCACCGTGTTCCCGATCACACTCTTCACGATATCGAGCGCCGCCAGCGCCGGGACCCCGCTCTCCAGCAGCGTCCCCAGCGTTCGCGTAAAACGCGATACCGCGATCATTCTGATGAGCCCGCCGAAGATCGGCATGCGCAAAAGCCAGCCGTCGAGCGCTTCCCTGCCTGCCGGCGTTGTGAAGTGGCGACGGGTATAGTAGGCAGCGCCGGCCAGGGCGAGCAGCAGCGCCCACCAATAGGACGACAGAAAATTCACGATCCAGAGCAGCATGAGCGTGATGAACGGCAGCTGCTGGTTCATGTCCTGGAACATGGTAGTCACGCGCGGCATCACGAAGGCGAACAGGAAGAACAATACGCCGATGCCGATGAGCGACATGAGCGCGGGATAGGCGAGTGCCGCGGCGAGCTTGCCGCGGAACCGCACCTGCTCGTCGAGAAAATCCGAAAGCCGGTCGAGCGTGAGCTCCAGTGTGCCGCTCGTTTCTCCGGCCGAGACCATGTTCACAAAGAGACCGGAAAAGGCCTTCGGGTTCGCCTTGAGCGCGTCGGCAAGCGACGATCCTTCCCGGACCGCGTCGCGCACGGACGAGAGCGCGGACTTCAGCGCTTCGCTCTCCTCCTGCTCCACCAGCAGGCTGAGGGAATCCATCAGCGGCAGGCCCGACGAGAGCAGCGTGGCAAGCTGGCGCGTGGCATTGGCAACGTCGCCCAGCCGAACGCGCCCGGCCGTGGTGAAGTTCCAGCCACCGCTGCGGACCGCGCGGGCCGCCGTGGCTTCCTGAATTTCAAGCACCACGACGCCGTCTTTTTTGAGCCTGGCCCTGACCGCCTTGAGGCTCTCGCCGTCCTGGACCCCGGAAAGCTTCTTCCCCAGGGAGGAAACACCTTTATATTCGTAGACAGGCATAATATTGAACCAGGGGCCAGTAGGCAGGGTTCAGGGGACAGGAAAGCAGAGGCATGATCATTATGCCTTTCTCGGCCTTTCCTGGCTACCGGACCCTGACCCCTGTCCCTTGTTACTGCGATTCCCTCTGCGTCACGCGCACAACTTCCTCGACTGACGTGATGCCCTTGAGCACCTTGACAGCGCCGTCCTGGCGCAGGGACTGCATCCCTTTTTCAACGGCCAGCGCCTTGATCGTGGAAGAATCGCTGCTTTTCATAATAAGCTGCCGGATATCATCATCCAGGATGAGCAGTTCGTAGATGGCGCTCCTGCCGAGGTAGCCGGTATGGAAACAGGCATCGCACCCTTTGGCGCGATAGACCGTTGCGCCTTCGCCGCCGGTCCTGATCTCCAGTTCGGCCCGTTCGGCAACGGTCAGTTCGTAGGGTTCGCGGCAATGGGTACAGAGCACCCGCACCAGCCGCTGGGCAAGAATGGCCATGACCGATGAGGAGATCAGAAAGGGCTCGATCTTCATGTCGATCAATCTCGTCACCGCGCCGGCCGAATCGTTCGTATGGAGCGTGGAGAACACCAGGTGGCCCGTGAGCGCCGCCTGGATCGCGATCTCGGCGGTCTCGGAATCGCGGATCTCGCCCACCAGGATCACATCCGGGTCCTGCCGCAGCACGGACCTGAGCCCGGCTGCAAAGGTCAGGTGGATCTTCGCGTTCACCTGGATCTGGCCGATGCCCTTGAGCTGGTACTCGATGGGGTCCTCGATGGTGATGATGTTCTTGTCGGGCGCATTGATCTTCGAAAGGGCGCCGTAGAGCGTCGTGGTCTTGCCGCTGCCCGTGGGACCTGTTACGAGAATGATGCCGTGGGGCCGGGTGATCAGTTCGTTGAACCGGTCCAGGTTGTCGCCGGAAAAACCGATCTGTTCGAGCGGCAAGAGGGCGCTTTCGCGGTAGAGCAAGCGGAGCACGATGCGCTCGCCGAAGGCCGTGGGCACAATGGAAACGCGGATGTCCACGTCCTTGCCGCCGATCTTGATCCGCATGCCGCCGTCCTGGGGCAGCCGCTTTTCGGCGATGTTCAGCTCCGCCATGATCTTGATGCGCGACGCAATGCTGGCCTGGAACCGCTTCTGGATCGTCAGGATGTTATAGAGGATGCCGTCGATGCGGAAGCGCGCCACCACGTCCTTTTCAAACGCTTCGATGTGGATGTCGCTGGCCCGCTCCCGGATCGCCTGCGACAGGAGCGAGTTTACCAGCCTGATGATCGGCGCGTCATCCGTGGCATCAAGCAGGTCCGTGGGCTCATCCAGCTCCGCCGCCAGGAACGAAAGTTCGTCCTCTTCCATTTCCTGCGCCGTGTCTTCGGCCTTGTTCATGTCTTCACTGTGCAGGAGGTTGATCGTATCGAGGATCATTTCGGACGGGGCGAGGCAGAGGGAGACCTCGGCTCCCAGCAGCACCCGGAGGTCGTCCAGGGTCGAGAGCAGGAGCGGTTCGGCGGTGGCGGCGATGATCGTGCCGTTCTCCTGGCGGACCGGCAGGACCACGGCTTTTTTGGCATAGGTGATCGGGACCTTGAGCGCCAGTTCGCGATCGATCTCGCCGAGGTCGGCAATAAAGGGCAGGCCAAGCTGCGCGCCGAGCGCGGTGAGCACTTCCGCTTCCGTCACGAGTCCCAGGCGCGCAAGGACCGTTCCGATGCGGCCGCCGCGCTTCTTCTGGAGCTCAAGCGCCTTTTTCAGCCGGTCCGGCGACAGTCCGGACTCAACGAGTATCTCGCCGAGCAGACGTCTCACCGCTGGTCCTTCGCGGGAATTGCCGAGGGTTCCGGAATCGGCGTGGTGGCGGCCGGCGCGGTCATGGTCGGGGCCGTCTTCACGGTCTCCAGGGACGACGCGGCTGCGGGGACCGGCGGGGCCGGACGAAGCGCGATCGGTTCGGCCCCTTTTTTCTCGATGCGATACTCCTTGCGGAACTCCTCCAGAGCGTCGGACTTGCGGCGCGTTATGTCCTCGGCGTCCTGTTCGTTTTTGATGATGTAGGGCGTGATGAAGATCATCAGATTGGTCTTCTCGACCCGCGTACTCTTGAACTTGAACAGCCAGCCAAGGACCGGGATATCGCCGAGGAGCGGGACCTTGCTCTCGGTCGAGACCACATTGTCGCGGATCAAGCCGCCGATGACCATGGTCTCGCGGTCCTTTACCACCACGGTCGTGGTCGCCGACCGTTTGTTGGTGATGAGGCCGGCCGAGTTCATGGCCGAAGCCGCGACCACGTCGGAGATCTCCTGGTTGATGTCCAGCCGCACGCTGTCGTCGGAGGAGATCTGAGGGGTGATCGACAGCTTGATGCCCACATCCTTGCGTTCGATCGTATTAAAGATGCCCTGCGATCCGGTCGTCGCGTTCTGGGTCTGGCCGACCGTGAACGGC
>JAYTJE010000053.1:0-16436 GCA_043731355.1 Nitrospirota bacterium | reverse complement strand
AACCCTGCCCTTTTCCCTGTTCCGCTTGCGCGCCAGGGCCGTGCCTGCCGCCTGGCTGATACCCTGACCGAGCGAGCCGGTCATGGACTCCATGCCGGGCGAATGCTCCGCGCCGATAATCTCAACCGAGCTTCCGTCCTTGTTGAATTGAAGCAGGCCTTCTTCTGCCATGCGGCCCGTCTCGATCAGTGTTGCGTACAGGACCAAAGCGTACTGGGCCGGAGAAAGAAAGAAACGGTCGCGGTCTTTGCCCGGGCCGTTAAAGGATGCGCCCGTAAAGTAGCGGGGATTGCCCGGTCCCGGCACGCCGGGGAAGGGCTTGGGCATGAGCGGCGTATCGATCTTCCCGAGGTCCATCACCCTGACGTAGAGCGTGGCCAGAATCTCGGCCGAGGAACAGGCCTGGGAGAGGTACCCGCCGCTATTCCTGATCGTGTGGTCGAGCACGCGCCTCCGGATGCCGGCTGCCACGCGTTTTACTTCGTTCTGCCACTCATTTGCTTCTTTTTTCTGATCGTTTGTCTTCATCACTTTTTCATCATACCCCTGGTGTCTTCATGTCTTTGCGGCAGCCGTCTTTGCGAGCGTAGCGAAGCAATCTCGCATTTCGTATCTGCCTGAAAAGCAGAGATTGCCACGTCGCTCCGCTCCTCGCAATGACAATAGTCGGTACTTTATACGAGACTATCAATGTTAGTCAAGGCGAAATTGCCCGGCGAAAGTCCGGAAGATAGTCCTGCGCGCCCCCCTGACCGACGAATTATGCCTGCGGCATCTTCATTTATATTGACCACCACCGCTATATTTGCTATATTTGCGACAATTTTTATGCATCGAAAACTACGCGCGGAGTACCTACTCAAGGAGGTTTTACATAATGAAAAAGTTTGTTCTTGCGATGATGTCTTTGGCGCTCATGGCAGGCCTAACAGCCACGCTCCATGCCGAGGGACAATTCGACCATATCATCACTGCCGCTGATGTGGAAAAGCTCACTGGATTGAAAGGCATTAAACAGGTCCCCCGGGAAAAACTGAACAAGTTCAGGAACGGCGATCTGAACTTCGTTCTGAGCGACGACAAACCGATCCTCATGGTCCAGTTCCGCCCCGCCTATGTGTTCGCCGCCATGAAAGCCGACAGCGGCTACGTCAAGGCATCCATACCGGGCGTGGGAGAAGAAGCTTTTTCAAGCCCCGCCTTTGACCCGCAGTTCTCGGTCAACTTCCTCAAGGGAAAATATTATGCGATCGTGACCACCCATGTCAATGCAACGGACAAAACAAAGACCGTATTAAAAATGGACCAGCTCATAGCAATCGCAAAATTGGTCGCTTCGAAGATGTAATACCATTGAGACCGCTATCGATTAGCCTCTTGTCACCTCTCCCCAGCGTGGGAGAGGGTAGGGTGAGGGGGAACGTTCGAGGTTTGACAATATTGTATTCATAAAGACCGTTGCTGATACAACAGTGCAGTACCAGTATTTTAGTGTCCAAGCGCCTGATGAAAGTAGAGCTGCTCTATGGCCCTGAAAGCAACGATATGTAAAGCGGACCTGCAGGTTTCCGACATGGGCCGCGGCTACTACCAGGACCACTCAGTCACCATCGCCCGCCATCCATCGGAAACCGACGAGCGAATGATGATGAGGCTGCTCGCCTTTGCCCTCCACGCCGGCGACTCGCTGGCCTTTGCCAACCGCCTGACCACCGACGACGAACCCGACCTCTGGCGGAACGACCTGACCGGTAATATCGAGGTCTGGATCGACATCGGCCAGCCGGATGAGAAGCGCATACTCAAGGCCTGCGGCCGGGCCAGACAGGTGTTTGTGTATACCTACAGCGGCCACAGCGCCAAGGTCTGGTGGGACCAGGTCAGCCCCAGGCTCGAACGGGTAAAAAACCTGACCGTGATCAATTTGCCGGCAGCAGCAGCCCAGGCGATCGAAAAAATGGCCCAGCGCTCCATGAAGCTCCAGTTCACGATCCAGGAAGGACAGGTCTGGATGGCGGACAAAGACACCACCGTGCATATTGAGCTGACCGTGTTAAAGAGTCCGTAGGGGTATGCGAAGATCAACAGGTTACTGGATGTAACTGGTGTGGGACAGCGGATATTAACTGACCGATGGGTAGGGCGACACTTCTAATCCTGCTTCAAGAACGCCACGCAACGGGTACAACCGCCTCGCTTGGCGGCCTCTAAAGTATTGCCGGGAAACCTTCTTTCAATGCAGCTTCATTCAGTATGCGGTCGTAGCACGCGAAACCCGTTTCAACTTTTCCATTGCTTCGAATCACGAGCGCCGACGCAAGGTGAATTGCATCGAAACCCCTCAACGGGTGTTTCCGCGCCAGCGTTTCAATGCGTTCGTTCAGCCCTGCACTGACGGGTACAAGAATGAGCCGGTGATAATCGCTTTTGAAGGCGGTTGCTGTTCTCGAGTACTCAGCGGTCGACAGCACACCTTCCCGTTGTTTACGGTTCAGTGCCGCGATCATTTCCGCGAAGGCGACAACCGAGGTCGCGATCCCCGTTGCTCCGTCCCACAGTTCATTTACGCGCCCGGATCCGTCCTCTTCCACATACCGCTTGATAAGTGCGGAGGTGTCGACATAGAGCATCATCGCCGGTCCTCGATGATCGCCTGGGAGAAGGGGGCGCCCTTTACCTTTTTTCTGGCTTTCGGCAGGCGCGGCGGTTTGTACGACGGCGGCAGGATGATCGCACCCGAGAGCGCCAATTTGACGAGCGCGGAATGCTGTTTGCTCTCCCCTGCGGGAGCGCCCACTGGCACCAGGCGGGCGATGGCCTTGCCCCGTTCCGAGATCAGCAGCTCCTCGCCACGCTTCACCTCTTGGAGATAGCCGCTCAAATGAGCTTTCATTTCACGAATGCCTATGGTTTTTGTCTGCATGTAGTCATAGTACTTAAATGTAACCTCATTGTCAAGTCGGAACTGCCGCGTCAAGCCCTGCCGGCGCGACTATAGACCTTAGCGCTTTGCATTTCGCCTTCGAATATGCTAATGTAGGTTCAATTCAGCCCCATGACTGAACTGCTTCATAGTAGATGAAGAATTTCACATTCGACATACTATTAGACGAACAAAGACTTCTTCCTGAAGTCGTTGTAGTAGCATTTCTTTGAAACACATCATGTTTCATTCCGTATTTGAAAAGTCCGCTGAGTTCAGTCCTAATAAATTAAACATGCTGTGTGAAAGTGAGGAAATTAAAGAAGATGAAAGAAATTGAATTGGCGATCGCTGACCTCAGAAAACTTTGTGAAGAAAAGACCGATGAATTACCTTCAAATGCTACTTATGCACGGACCAGGTTGGAGAATAGAAAAAGAGATATTGATGTATTTGAAGATTTCTATAACAAAAGGGAAAAAAATCCGGCCCATCGGAATGAAGTATTGTCAAGGTTTAGAAAAAGAGCTGCCGAAATTTCAGAGCAGATTCAGCTGGAGGCAGATTAGATCATTATCGCAGAAACGAAATGGCGATGTCTTTGCCGCCGCACCATACTTTGGCAAAGGAGCAACAGATCTTCTAAAACTCCGAAAAGGCAACATCTATGAACTACCTCGCAGCAGAGCTGACGAGGTATCAAGCGGAAGAACCCTTTACAATTCGTTCCGCAGCAAAGCTGCGAGGAATTAGACCTGTAGAGATTAAATGAAAAACTTGATATTGAAAAAGGAGGTTTATTTGCTCACACTTCTAAGGATATGTATTTTTTTTATGGTGTTTGGTGTGTCGGTATCTGATGCAGTTTCATTAAGTCAGTTGCTAAAAGATGACAGCAAGAAAAACTCATCTCTCGTGTTTGTCGAAGGGGTGTCAATAGCTGCCCCCCGACTTGTTGAAAATACCTTTTATCAAGTTACCGTCTCAGACGGTCGGCGTTCCTGTGTTGTTGTATGCCCACGTGACATGAATACTCTGATCGAAACGATCTTCCCTGATTTAAAAGGAGAAACAAAAAGAACATATAACCTGCAATTGTCGTGGCTGAATCCTGAGCCAGATATCAAATTGCCCCCAGCATTGAGAAAGGGTGTTTTCAGAATTGTAAATCTTCATGTGCCGAGTAAAAACGGAATGTGGTATGTATGGACTGAAGAGCGTGGTGGGAACTATCTCACCAAGCAGGAATACAAACGCCAAATGGAATTTTACCATATGATGAGCGGAGAATAATTATAGCAGTCATCATGCTTCATTTGTGCTGCTGTGTGGCTGGCCTTATAGCCAAAGGAAATCCATTCTAAGGAGAAGAAGAATGAAAAGGCTGACTTATGCAATTGTTCTGCTAGTGATATTCGGTTTTTTGCCATTTAACAATATCCATGCTTTTCAAAATGAACCCGACGGCTTCAGGGACATTAAATGGGGTGCAAATGCGAACAGGATTCAAGGACTCAAATACATGCCTGTCTTTGATGACCATGATAGAGGCTTATTGACATACATTCGTGATCGGGATAAGCGCTTCATCGATGATGTGCTAATAATGAGTATCTCGTATTGCGCCGACATGGACAACAATAAGATTATATCGGCAAGTTTAAGATTTAATTGTAATGATTATGATAGTATAAAAAATAATTTAATTAACAAATACGGTGCCGGTGAAGCGGCCAAGAATCAGTGGGGAACTAGGATTAATTGGAAAGGGGATAAAACAACAATCATTTTGATAAACTCTATGCCCTCTATGAATATGTGCACCCTTTGGTATCGCTCCACAGAAAGTATAGAAAAGTTTACACCTCCTGCAGAAAGAAAGGGTCACTAGAAGAAAACGCACTCTGATGACTTCTAGAAGATATATTTAGGAGGTTTATATTATGAAAAAAAGAATTCTACTGATTATGCTTTTAACGGTATTTATCTCTGGCTGTGACCGCCATGCCGCCGATAAGGCTGATGTGTCAAAATACTATCCGCTTAAGGTTGGCAATCAATGGGTTTACACTTTTCCAAATAATATTAATATAACTATAAAAGATGAGGTTGTGGAATATTCAAGCAAGTATAATGCTTATCTGGTAAAACGAGTCGGTATATTACAGTCAGCGCCACCCCAAACAACATCTGTTGTACTTATTGCGGTTAAAAACGACGCAGTACTTAAGCTTGCGTGGAGCAATTATCCATCGCTTAAATTGGAATTCAGCAACATACCAAGGGCAATTTTACAAGCACCTCTGACCGTTGGTAAGACATGGGGAATGACTGATGCGGAGGGTAACGAATTCCGATATAAAATAATCGGATTCGTAAATCACAAAGTTAAGGCTGGCGATTTTCAGGATGTTTGTAAAGTTGAAGAGGTAGTCAGTTTTACACTTGACGGCAGATATCATAGCGGGGTAGACCACCTTTACTATGCGCCACGAGTTGGTTTAATTGATGATGTCGTTGTCCAATCCCTTCGCCCGGAAGAGGAAAAACAGAAAGTACCTTTCTCAGTATTCCAATTGAGTGAGTATAAACTCACAGAAGACAACCAACAGGCTATCAATGATTTTGATAGCACGGTAAATCTTAATCCAAACGATGCCGTAGCATATTTTAAGCGAGGGACTAACTCTGGCGCATTAGGAAACTATCAGCAAGCCATCAATGATTTCAACAAAGCAATTGAACTGAATCCGAGATATTCAGAGGCTTATAATAATCGAGGGTTTGACTACGGTGCGTTAGGAAACTATAAACAGGCCCTGAATGATTTAAGCAAAGCGATAGAGCTGAATCCGGAATTTGCACGTGCATTTTATAATCGCGGAATTATTTATGGCGAAATGAAAAACTATCAGCAAGCCATCAATGATTACAATAAAGCAATTGAACTGGATCCGAAATATGCAGCGGTATATGTTAATCGAGGGTCTGACTACGCAGCATTAGGAAACTATCCGCAGGCTCTGAATGATTTAAACAAAGCGATAGAGCTGAATCCAAATTACGCCGAGGCATATTATAATCGAGGGTCTGTTTATGGAGCATTAGGAAGCCACCAAAGGGCTATCAATGATTACAGTAAAGCAATACAGATAAATACAAAATATGTGAATGCATACAATAATCGTGCGGTTGCTTATAAAAAATTGGGAAACAAAAAGATGTTTATCGAAAACGTTCAAATGGCTGCGCAGTTAGGAGACAAGTATGCCCAACAATTTTTAAATTCACGGGGGATTCAGTGGCAATAATCTATTTGCATAGGCACTTTTATTATTATGAGGTATGAATATGCATATTCCGATAACAGTAAAAAGCACCCGATGTGTACCTAACACTAACAATGCAAGGATGATATATGAAGATGAAGACGGAACCCTGTTCGTGGGCGCATCTCAAGACGTAATGAATGGGGATACGATAATGGCGGAAGTGGGTGCTGCAAATGAAATAATTAAGATTGTTCAAGTAATTAGAAAGTTAAATAGGTAGGGGCGGGAATGATGCAAGTAGGGTAAAGACGGAAACGAGTGCCGTGTTATTCGTCAACCGTTGAACTATATTGCCCACGCATGGAATATACTTGCCCTGACAGACGACCCAGGGACGTTAATCCGCGACGAACTTTAATGTACGAGTCAGCGCGACGTTCATGTGCAAGTTACAACTATAATATCTCACTTAGTTCAATCGATCGCGGATGCAAGATTGTAGGTGCAGTTGACGAAGTCAGTGCAGTAGCTATATAAACAGATACAGCTTGCAACATACATAGCCTTCCCCTCAACCAGTCACACCTTACCCGTCGATGGTTTTCACTTTGTAGCCCTGCTTGGTCAGCATCTCGACCAGCTGCTCCCGCTGGTCTCCCTGGATCTCGATAACGCCGTCCTTGACCGTTCCGCCGGTGCCGCATTTCTGCTTGAGCTGCCTGGCCAGTTCGAACAGTCCGCCTTCATCGAGCGGAACGCCGGTAATCACGGTCACGCCCTTGCCCTTGCGCCCCTTCGTTTCCCTGCCGATCCGCACGATCCCGTCACCGCGCGATCCGGCCTTCTTTTTGCTGCAGGCACAGGCTGATGCCGGCTTGGCACAGCCGGGGCACATTCTGCCGTGTTCGGTTGAATAAACCGTAGCGAAGTTTTTATGAATGTTCATGGCCAGCGGCCTCATATATTTATTCAAAAAAGGTCATAACCTTTGACACGGATCAAATCGGATAAAGGCTATGAAGATACCTGATACTGCCAGGACCTATCCGCCCTTATCATAGTCGTTGTCCGCCCCTTCCGTGTCAAAAGGTGTGTCGGTTTACACAGGATCAACCTTGGCGAGGGTTTATCGCAGCCGGGTCTTGCACTTTTTGCAGCCGCGCTTGTTGATATCGGTGCCCAGGAATTTTTCGCAGGCGGGGCATCTCCAGTTGACGGACGAGAAAACCCAGAACGACGCGATGCTCACGATCTGTATGCCAAAAAGCGTGGCCTTTGAATATTCTCCCAGCACTCCCGGCCGCTTATACAGGACGGCACAGAGCATCACGACGAACAGGGCGATCGCTATGGCGATTATCTGACGGGTCTGGCGCTGATGGAATTCCTGTTTGATCTGCTCAGAATCTTTTTTCTGCATCTTCAATTTCTGCATCTTCTATATTTCCTTTTTCATGTTTTGGATCCGATGTTCATTCCGCAATCCGCAATTCGAATTCCGCAATTAGGCTCATTTTCCGCAGCACTTTTTGGACTTCTTGCCGCTGCCGCACGTGCAGGGGTCGTTCCGGCCAACCTTGGGAGCGGCGTTCACGACCTGCTTCGGCGGGAGGTTTTTCCCAACCGTAAAGTACCAGGTGCCACCCTCTTTCTTGAACGATGACAGCTCATGGTGGTCCGTTCTGACGCCGCTTTCAGTATAGGACGCTATGAACTCCACCTGGCCTTCACGGTCCTCGGGACCGCCTTTGAACGTTTTGACAATATCGAATCCGTGCCACTGGGCCCGCTCCGACCATTCGCGGCTGCTCGCTTCATCATAGTCGGCCCGGTGGTCAGGGTGGAGCGACGAGCTCAGATAGGCCATTTCCTTTTTCACATAAGCGCTGTACCGGGAACGCATGAGCTGTTCCGCAGTCTTTGCCGGCTGCTCCCCCTTGATCAACGGATGGCAGCAGTTATCGTAGGCCACGTTTGAACCGCAGGGACAAAGATCCATAGTTTACTCCTTTTGAGTAATGAAACGTGTTCTTGTATAACATGTGCCACTTTGCCTGTCAAATGATTTTGCCCCATGCCTCACCCTTCACCTTTCACCCTTCACCATTCACCCCGATTTACCGCCTTTTTTGCATTGATTATTGACTTGCCAGTATGCTATATTTCACGCTGTTTCTGAAGCTGCGTTGCCGACGAATACGAACACCTGAGGATAAAGCCATGTCATACCGAGCCTGGTTCCAATGCATCAATGAAAAGTGCAACGAGACATATCCGCTGAACAAGATCGTTTACCGCTGCAAAAACTGCGATTCCCTGCTCGAAGTAAAACATGATATGAAAGCCCTGGCGCAGCGCAGCGCCCTGGGGTGGATGAAGCTTTTCGAGGACCGCTACAAATCCACCCAGTGGCCCTACGGCTCCGGCATCTGGGGCAAGAAGGAATGGATCCTGCCGCAGATCGCCGACAACAATATCGTCTCGCTCTATGAAGGCGGCAGCAACCTCTTCTGGGCCGAGCGTTTCGGCAAGCTCGTCGGCGTGGACAACCTCTGGGTCAAACTCTGCGGCAATTCCCACAGCGGATCCTTTAAAGATTTAGGAATGACCGTGCTGGTATCGCAGGTCAAGCAGATGATTAGCGAAGGCGCGCCGATCCAGGCGGTCGCCTGTGCTTCAACCGGCGACACGTCGGCCGCCCTTGCGGTCTACTGCGCTGCCGCCGGCATCCAGTCCATCGTGCTTCTGCCGAAAGGCAAGATCTCCATGGCCCAGCTCGTCCAGCCCATCGCCAACGGCGCTTTGGTTTTGTCGCTCGACACGGACTTCGACGGCTGCATGAAGGTCGTCCGCGAGATCACCAAGGACGAGACCATCTATCTGGCCAACTCCATGAACTCGCTCAGGATCGAAGGCCAGAAGACCGTTGGCATCGAGATCGTGCAGCAGTTCGACTGGCAGGTGCCGGACGTCATCGTCATCCCGGGCGGCAATCTGGGGAACGTTTCCGCGCTCGGTTCGGGGCTCCTCATGATGCGCGACCTGGGCCTCATCACCAAGCTGCCGCGGATCGTCGTGGCCCAAGCGGAGAACGCCAACCCGCTCTACCGTTCCTATATGAAGAACTTCGCCTCCTTCGAGCCCATGGTCGCTAAAAAAACGCTTGCCAGCGCCATCCAGATCGGCGACCCCGTAAGCTACGAAAAAGCGATCCGCACGATCAAACAGTTCGACGGCATGGTCATGGACGCGACCGAGCAGGAGCTGTCCGATGCCGCAGCGCTCGGCGACCGGACCGGCATGTTCAACTGCCCGCATACGGGCGTGGCCCTGGCAGCCATGATCAAGCTCATCAAGGCAGGCAAGATCGATCGGGCCGAACATGTGGTGGTCATCTCCACGGCGCACGGGCTCAAGTTCACGGACTTCAAGGTAAACTATCACGAAGAAAAACTGGGCTTCCCGAGCCGGTACGCCAATAAACCCATAGAGGTGGCCGCAAACGTGGATGCTGTCAAAGAAGCGCTCACGAATGCCCTGAAGAAGAGGAGAGAACAGAATGTCTAACAAGAACTCGAACGCAAAGAACTGGAAACCCTCCACGCTCGCGATCCACGGCAACGGCCGCCTTCCCAAGGCGCATCACGCGGTCTCGACGCCGATCATGCACACCTCCAACTTCTACTTCGACACCGCCGATGAGGTCGAGGATTTCATGCGCGCCAAGGGCCAGGGCAAGGTGATCCGCGAGCACGAGTACGCCCGCTACGGCAACCCGACCCAGATCGAGACGGAGCGCAAGCTCGCCGCCATCGAAGGCGCCGAGCGCGCTGTGCTCTATTCCTCGGGCATGTCAGCGGTGCTGCTTGCCATCATGACCTTCATGAAGCCCGGCGGCCACATCATCTTCACCAGCGACTGCTACCGCCAGACACGCGACTTTGCCATAAACTTTCTCGGCAAGTTCGGCATGGACAACTCCATCGTGGACCCCACTGCCGAGGCGATTGAAAAAGCGGTCAAGCCGAACACCAACATCATCTTCACGGAGTCGCCCACAAACCCCTATCTGCGGATACTCGACATCCCGGCGATCGTGAAGGTGGCCAAAGCAAAGAAGATCCTGACCATCATCGACGCAACGCTGGCAACGCCCTACAACATCAAACCGATCGAGCTGGGCGTGGACGTGGTCATCCACTCGGCGACCAAGTACCTGGGCGGCCACAACGACCTGATGGCAGGCGTCTGCCTCGGCTCCAATGCCTTGATGACCGACCTGTACAAGATGCAGCGCATGATGGGCGCAACACCGGGACCGCTCACCTGCTTCCTGCTTGAGCGCGGACTCAAGACCTTCGGGATGCGCATGGAGCACCACAACAAGGCCGGCCTTGCCATTGCCCAGATGCTTGAAGCGCACCCCAAGATTGAAAAGGTCTGGTACCCGGCGCTTAAATCACACCCGGACCACAAACTCGGCATGGAGCAGATGAAAGGCTTCGGCAGCGTCATCAGTTTCCTGGTAAAGGGCGGCAACAAGGAAACGCGGCAGTTCATCGATGCGCTCGACCTTTTCCTGATCACGCCGAGCCTCGGCGGCAGCGAAAGCCTGGTCACGCAGATGTGGGCCATGTCGTTCTTTGATTATTCCGAGGAATACAGGAAAAACATCGGTATGGTGGACAACCTCGTGCGGCTGGCGCTGGGGTTGGAGGATGTGGATGATCTGATCTTCGATCTGAAACAGGCGCTGGATAAGATCTAAAAGACGAATTCGACTTCTCTAATAAATAAAAAGGCCCCCTTCTTTTGGGGGCTTTTCTGTTTTTCCAATGGAACGATAGACGTTCAGCCAAAAATCGACAACTGGGGGCTTTTTCCGCAGATTACGCAGATGGCCGCAGATAACAACATAAGATTAAATCTTTTTCTTATAAAAGAAGAGTCATGCTTCCCTTTCACGCCTTCATCTGCGGCTATCTGCGTAATGCGGATCAAAAGCCTTGTTCTACATCCTCCGCAACTGATGCCGATAAAACTAAGCGCTCATACTCCAGCCGAACTTGCCCGAAGTTGAGCAGTAATCCTCGCTGAAGTTTCGTAGCTTTAAGATAATTGATGACCTGGGCCTTATCTTTCCCCGTAAGCTTTTCAAGTGCCTTCAACTCAACGACCACTTCCCCATAAGAAACAAAATCTGCTTTGTAGGTCACATCCAGCCGGTCGCCCTTATAAAGTATCGGCAATTCAACCTCTCGTCGGAACGGAATTCCAAGCCGAAGGAACTCCTTTGCAAGCGCCTCCTGATAAACCGCTTCCAAAAAACCACAGCCGAGCACACGATGAACCTCTATTGCAGCACCGATGATTGCGTAAGTCTGCGGATCGCGTGTATTATCACCTGACATATTCATCCCTCAGATTTAAACACAAGTTTAAGTTTTTGACTCATTTGTCCTCATCTGCGTAATCTGCGTCATCTGCGGATTAAGCCCTTGCAGTCTGTAGGTCGGGTAGGGCAAGGCGAAACCCGACAAAGCCGTTGGGCAAGGTGGACCTTTTTCAACCTACGAGCAGCAAATAAAAAACCGGCTCAAAGCGATATTTCGTCTCTGTATTCCCCATAATCAAGCTAAGCACGACAGCTGTCCATTATGCAAAGTGGCAATAGGTCATGCCGATAGGGTTGTAACTTCAACCGCATGATGCTTCTTCCGCGCATCGTTCACGATCACTTCGAGTTTGGCGGCAATGGAATCTTCAATCCAATCGGCGCCGCACTGGGTGCATACCGTGGCCGGGACTTCCCGTACAACAACCACGCCGAAACCAAGCTCGACGGTGAACGTGGTCTTCCCCGGCTTTTTTTCTCCCCCGCACAAGG
The DNA here is from genome assembly GCA_043731355.1 of Nitrospirota bacterium. Classification (GTDB taxonomy): domain Bacteria; phylum Nitrospirota; class UBA9217; order UBA9217; family UBA9217; genus GWC2-56-14. The sequence continues at coordinate 4,354 of JAYTJE010000053.1, read as the reverse complement.
GACATGCATGGGCGTCTTTATGTCTTGCCATGGCTACCTCCGGGTCCGGAAATCCGGACCGAAATGTTCTTCATCAGGGTAATATGCGGTAACAATGAAACATGTGCCGCTTCTTTCATCAAACGCTGCAACGACATGCAGCGGTTTTCCTTCTTGCCTGCCGAGGAACAACGCACTGGGGAACGGCTTATCCTCCGCATAGTCTTCGATGATCTCGCCGTTTAACAATGTCTGCTTAACATTGTCCCGGCTGATCCCCCGTTCCATCATTCTTTCCAGAGAATGCCTCTGCCATTCGATGGTTCCGGTTGCCACGGCATTTTTCAAGGAGTTTCTGTTCATGATTTTGTGAAGGCCGTCCAGCTACGCTTCTACAATATAAGAAATTGAAGGGAAATGCAAGGTCACAAACGCATTTGTGTCAAGCCAAAATAGTCGGCAGAGCGCAGCAAACCCGGGTTTCGCTGCGCTCTACCCGACCTACCACTACCACTAATTTTCTTTTCGCGTCGTTCTCGCTCCACTGGCTGAGTTCCCGGTCCGTCAGTTAATTTTTGCTTTTTGTCAGATCAATAAACGGAACAGCACCGCCAGGTATCATCTGCGCAGGAAGATGTCCGTCCCATTTCTCAATTGCTTTGAGCTGTACGTAATCCTTTCCACCCTAAAGGAACATTTGATTCGTGACACAGGATCCTACGACGTTTATCCGTCACAACCGTAAAAAAGAACGTCGCCCCTTTCGCTGTCGATCTTTTGTATTGCATGATACCTCGGAGGTTGATCAACCATTACCATTAAGTCGGGTTTCGCTGCGCTCTACCCGACCTACCAAGTTTAACACTTGTCCTTCTGGAAGCTAATGTGGCCCTGAGTTCTTTGGTGCCGCAAGTTCTCCCGCTATCGGCATCCACTATTCCCCTGGCAACGGAATCAAGAAAAGCTTCTCTCTGTGGCAGTTCCTTCTTCACAGTATCACCTTTTTTAGCTATTGTAGCTGCATCGTTTCAGGGTGTCTATAAGTTTCTTGATTATCGCGTCGGGCTTGCGCCAATTATCGTCTCTTGATTAAATTCACCCAACAGGGTATATTTACGGACGCAAAACAGACCTTACCATGCCTATCAAACTCAACCATAAACCTCTCGACATACAGCCTGCAAAACCGGGCGTCATCCCCCCTTGCCCGGTGTCAACCGACGCGCTCAAGGGCATCCCGCGCCAGCAAACCAACCCGTCCCTTTGGAACGGCGACGGCTGGCAAGCTTTTGTGACCGACCTTGCTTCCAAGGGAGTGACTATTGAGGAGTTTAAATCCGCGCGCACACTCTATGTCACGGACGCGGGCGGCATGGCGTACGGCCTTCCTCGCGGTGTACTGATCGCTCGCACAACCGGGATGGTTTCCGAGGTCATGAAGGCCGCGCAGAAGCATTGCGTGCCGGTTACCGTGCGTGGCGGCGGACTCACGACCGAGGGCGAGACCGTTTCCTTCGGGGGCTTGCAGCTCGACATGCGCGGCATGAGCCGCGTTCTTGCGATAGACAAGGACAACCTGACCGTGCGCTGCGAAGCGGGCATTTACTGGCACTCGCTGGCGGAATCGCTCCGGCGGCAACAGCTCGACTACCTCTCGGCGCCGCTCAACATGACCTCTTCTGTCGGCGGCACGCTCGGCGTCGGCGGCATTGACATCAACTCCCCGCGCCTGGGCTGCAGCGCTGACCAGGCCCTGGCGATCAGGATCGTGACGCCCATGGGCGAGGTCCTGGAATGCTCCGAGACCGAGAACACCTGGTGGTTCAACCGGGTGCTGCTCGGGTACGGCCAGTTCGGCATCATCACCGAAGCAACGCTCCGCATCAGGCCGTATACTCCGCTCACCATGCATTATTTTTATTACGGCGACCTGCGCACGGCCACGGAAGACCTGGTCATGCTCTGCGACGAGGACGCCGCGGACTATACCGGAATCCTGACCATGCTCGACCGGGCGGTGAATCTGCTGGTGGCGTTCGATTCCGATGAGCGCGAACGGGTTTTTTTCAAGAAGTGGCGTTCGCGCCTCAGGGGCTTCGGCGAACTCGGCTTCGCGCTCCGCACAGGAATGTACTATGCGCTCCGGCCCTGGAAGTTCCGCGAGGCGCTCTATCTGCTTGACCGGAAGCGCACCCTGCTGCCCGAGCTCCAGCCTTCCCATCATATGCAGGACGGCAAGATCGTTGACCGGACAGTGGTGTTCTCGCAGGCGGTCTGGAAGTTCTGGGGCGGAAGGCAGATAGTGATACCGGACCTTGCCACAAGCAGGGAGAAGTTCATCGAGGCCGTCCTGCGCGGCAACGAGGTCTGCAAAAAATACTTTCCCCACTACACCCTCTACTGCGTGGGCATCAAGCTCATCGGCCCGCGCGAGCGCTACGAGCTGTCGTGCATCCCGCCTGATGCGGAAGGCATTGCCTACGGATGCGAGTTCGAGCCCATGCTCGAAGGCAAAACCTACAGCCGCGATCATTTGCAGGCTTTCAAGAACGAGATCTACGACATCGGCGTTGACCTGGGCACGAGCTATTACCGCTTCGGCGGCATGATGAAGGGCTACATCCGGCGCGTGTTCGGCGGCGAACTCGTTGACAAGCATCTGGCCATGAAGCGCAAGGTCGACCCGGCCATGGTCCTGAACCGGGACGTGATATTCTGATGAAAAAGAAGACCCGATACGACCAGCCGCAGCCCGGCGCGCCCGATCCTTCAGAGTGCAACGGCTGCGGCGTCTGCATGCTCTCCTGCCCAGTCTGGCATCAGCACCATACCAAGGCGCTGACCTATTGCGGTAGGAACCGGGCGTTGATCGGCGGCGCGGACGAGGAGGATATTGCTCCGGCGGCGCGCGGGTGCATCCTCTGCGGTTCCTGCGAACCGCTCTGTCCCATGGGCATCCGCACTCAGCAGGCCACGATCAGGCTGCGCAAAAACCTTTCTGCGCGGGGGTTCCTCGCGAAACCGGTCATTCAGCCTCACTCGCACGAAGCAGGCAAGACCTTGTCGTCATGCCTCGTGATCCCGGGGAGAGCGCTCCGGGCGAACGCGCCGCTTGTGGCAGCGGTCCTTGCTCTCCTGGGGAAAAACGCCGGGCTCCATGTCGATGATGGATACGATATCCAGCTGACCCTCGAATCGGGACAGGAAATGAACGACGGCCGTCTTGAGGGATTTATCGCGCCGTTGATGAAAGCGACCGAGCTCGTCGTTGCCGACGGTTTGCTGTTCAATGTGCTGCGCTCGCTGCTTCCTTCCTCGATCACGGTCAAGCCCCTGGGGCCGGCCCTGCTTGCGAACCGGTCGGTGCGCGGAGGCCTCAAACCAACCGATCTTTATATGATAGAAACACGCGCCTACAACGCCAATCGCCGGGAGTTCGTAACAATCTATGATACGCTGCGTCAGGAGACCGGCTGTATGATGAACCTGGACCTGCAGCGCGTCGCTACGCCGACCGGAGCGACAAGCATGCAACATCGCGAGGGCCTGGCTACGATCATCTCTATTGAGGAACAGGTAAAATGGCTTCTTGAAGGAAGGAAGGCGGAGCGCATCGTGGTCGAGAGTCTGGATGACTATGAAGCATTCAGCGCGTATACGAAGCTGCCGGTCGCGCATCTTGCCGAGGTCGCGAAACCATGACAAAAGCGAGGACCGTTGATGTGGTGATCGTGGGCGCAAGCCTTGCCTCGGCAGCAGCCGCCAAACGGCTTGTTGACGCGGGGTACGAGACCATTGCGCTCGAGCGGTTCAGCCTGCCGAGGACGAAGCCGTGCAGCGGCATCATCTCTCCCCGGGGCCACCGCTTTTTGATCGAGAACTTCGGGCCCCTGCCGAAGGAAGTCCTGCATGAACCGACCTCGTGCAAAGGCGTGACCTTTTACTTTCCCGGCGGGGTAGCGCTTCCCATGGAGTTCGACCACGGTTCAACGCCGCATTTGAACCGCACCTATGCCGATCACTGGGCCATGCAGCGGAGCGGGGCGGAGATCCATGACAACATGCGCTTCCTGTCGGCAACGGACCAGGGTACGCATGTCGATATCACGGCGGGCAACGGGCAGGAAGAAAGGCAGTATCGCGCGCGCTATCTCATCGGCGCGGACGGTCCCAACTCAAAAGTGGTAAGAACGCTCTATCCGGAATACCGCGACGCCATCACCTGGTTCACCGTGAAACAGCATCTGCACGAGATCATCGACTGCCCGCTCGACCCGGCATATTTCCACTACTGGTTCCACCCGGAGCTGGGCTACTACACCTGGAGCCACCAGCGGAACGGCCGCCAGATCGTGGGCGTGGGGCATGAGGCGAA
>JAYTJE010000052.1:0-27714 GCA_043731355.1 Nitrospirota bacterium | reverse complement strand
TTCGTGCAAGAAAATTCTTGCACGAGAAATACTGATAAACAGCGGGCAAAAGCCCGCAATATTTTCAATCATGTAAATTATGTGCAAGATTCAGGTATTAACATGTTCGGTTATCAACACAAATTGAACAAACACACCCATCACGACAGAGCTATCGGTTCGCCATACTCGTTTCAAAGTATATTCAGCTTCTACTGCATGACAAAAGAGTATAAGGACGGATTTTTGATGAATTACAGCGGGAAATGACACGCCACCTGGTGACCATCGCCGATGTCGCGCAGTTTGGGTTCGGTGGCAGGATCAGTGCATTCGGTGGGACGGCCTTTGGATTCGTATACCGGGCAGCGGGGAGCGAAGCGGCAGCCGCTTAAGGGGCGCTCGAAATCGAAGACACCCCATCTGCCTGTTTGCGCAGCGGCGGATGCCTGGGCTTCCTTGTTCTGCTTCTCGACGAGCGATGCCCACAGGATATGCGTATAGGGGTGATAGGACTTGTGCGCAATGCGTTCCGACAGGCCCATCTCGACGATCTTGCCGAGGTACATGACCGCAACCTTGTGGCTGATCAGCTCCACGACGCGCAGATCGTGCGAGATGAAAAGGTAGGAAAGGCCCAGGTCTCTCTGGAGGTCACGCATCAGGTTCACCACCTGGGCCTGGATCGACACATCCAGCGCGCTCGTAGGCTCGTCGGCGACAATGAACCGCGCGCCAACAGAAAGCACCCGCGCAATGCCGACCCGCCTTTTTTCGCCGCCTGAAAGCTCGTGCGGGAAATTCGAGAGCTTGCTCTTTTTGAGATTGACCTGCTCCAAAAGCTCTGCAATCCTTTTGTCCGCGTCTGCCTCGTCCATCTGATGATGGACCGTGACCGCCTCGCGCAGGATCTCGCGGATGCGCATCTTCGGGTTCAGGGCGGCATCCAGGTCCTGAAAGATCATCTGCATCTGGCCCCTGAGCCGGCGCAGTTCCTCCGGCGGCATGGCAATAACATCCTTGCCGTCAAAGAGGATCCTGCCCGAGGTCGCCGGCGTGAGCCGCAGGATGGTCCTGCCGATCGTGGTCTTGCCGCAGCCCGACTCGCCCACGAGGCCGACGGTCTCGTTCTCTTTGAGGTAAAAGCTCACGCCGTCCACCGCCGGGATCGCCTGCTCCTGTTTTTCCTTGAACGCGGACAGGAGTCCCCGGGGCTGGGCAAAGTGTTTTTTAAGGTCTATGACTTCGAGGATCGTTTTCGGCATAAGAGTTTTTCGTCAGCAGTAAAAAACATTCCCTGTTTGATGGACTCGTAAGAAGTCCCCACTGCCGTCATTGCGAGGAGCGGAGTGACGCGGCAATCTCGATTTATCAGGCAGATACGAACTACGAGATTGCTTCGCTTCGCTCGCAAAGACGGCTTTTATGACTTTTTGCGAGACCGCCCTGTTTACTCAAAATACAACCAGCACCTGACCTTATGCCCCGGAGCGATCTCCCGAAGGTCAGGCTCGTGCCGATCGCACTTCTCTCTGATCGCATCGGTCACGCGATTGCACCGGCCATAGAACCTGCAGCCTGCAGGGATGTTGATGGTATCGAGCACATCGCCCTCGATCGCCTGGAGATAGCCCTTTTCCCTGACGTTCCGGGCGCTCGGAATGGACGTGAGCAGCGCTGCGGTATAGGGATGCTTTGCCGCGGCATCAACGGCAAGGATGTCCCGCGCCGGGCCGTACTCGAAGACCGTGCCGCCGTACATCACGGCCACGCGGTCCGACAAACGCGAGATGATGCTGATGTCATGGCTGATGAGCATGGTGGTCACGCCGAGCTCGGACTTGAGTTCCGCCAGCAGGTCCACGATCTTGGACTGGATCGTGGCGTCAAGCCCGGTGGTTGGCTCGTCCGCGATGAGAAGCGACGGTTCGCACGCAAGCGCCATGGCGATCATGGCGCGCTGGCACATGCCGCCGGATAATCCGAAAGGATGGTTCTCATACCGGAGCCGCGGTGAATCGATCTTCACCCGGTCGAGCCAGGAGATCGCCCGATCTTTGGCTTCCCGCTCGCTTGTAATCGCGGTATGAAGCAGAACGGCCTCGGCGATCTGCCTGCCCACCGTGGTAAAGGGGTTGAGCGAGGACTTCGGGTTCTGGAAGATCATGGCGATCTCCTTGCCGCGCACCCTGCCCATGATGCTCTCTGCCCGCTGCTCCCATCCCACCACGTCCTTCTTCACGGACATGATTTTGTTGTCGTTCTTCGTGAGCACAACGTAGTCGCTCAGGTCCTGGAGCAGGTTCTTCTGGACGCGCTCGGTCTTGAGCCCGATTTTGCCGCTGATCACGCCCGGCCCGTCGCTGATCAGCCCCAGGACCGAAAGCGCGGTGATGCTTTTGCCGCTGCCGCTCTCGCCGACCACGCCGAGCGTCTCGCCCTTCGCGAGCTCCAGGCTCACGTTGTCCACGGAGCGGATGAAGGCCTGCTTGCTGCGGGAATAGAAGTAGGTGCGCAGGTCCTCTATTTGGAGAAGCGGGGCAGTCGTCATTTGCCTCTCCGGCCTTCGAGGATATTGTTCAGCCCGTCGCCGAGCAGGTGGAAGCCGAGGATCGTGAACAGGATGGCGAGCGCAGGCGCCGTGGACGGCCAGAACTGGCCCTTCATGAAATAGTTCGCCCCGGACTGGACCATGTTCCCCCAGGACGGCGTGGGCTCCTGCACGCCGAAGCCAAGGTAGCTCAGGGAGGTTTCCATGAGAATGGCCTCTCCCATGCCGAGCGTGGCCTGGATGATCAGGAGCGACCGGCAGTTGTGCCAGAGGATGTGCTTCAGGATGATGGTGCGGGTCGGCAGGCCGAGCGCGGTGTCGGCCTCGATGAAGTTCTTCTGCTTCAGGAACTGGATCTTGCCCTTGATGAGCGAAGCAACGACCGGCACGTTCGTGATGCCCACGACGATCATGATGACATAGATGTCCGGTTTGAACGCCGCGATCACGAGCAGGATCAGCACGAGGCGCGGAAAAGAATCAACGAGGTTCGTAAAATAAGTGATGATCGTATCGGACTTGCCGCCCTGGTATCCGGCGAGCACACCGAGCAGTGTGCCGAAGAGGAGTGAAATGGTGATCGCCAGCAGCCCGGGCAGAAAGTAAGCCTGGATGCCCACGATCAACCGCGAGAGCATGTCCCTTCCCATGAAGTCCGTGCCGAGGATATGCCCCGCCGTGCCCGGTCCCGCCATCATCAGTTCCAGGTCGAGGTCCTGCGGATCATGAGGCAACAGATTGAACGAGCCCAGGAGATAGGACATCACCACGAGCGTAACGATCAAAAGCCCATACGCCACATAGGCCAGGTCCACGGTGTCCGCTTTTTTCCAGAAAGGCAGGTCCGAGAACTCGCCGATCTCGCCGGATATTTGGGAGTAGGATTTCATAAGTTAATGCCGAGCATGGAGCATGGGGCATAGCGCATGGTGTAACGTCTATAGCTTGCGCGCTCTGCCCTATGCGCTCTGCTCTCTGCGCATCACTCCTTCGACGCTCTCGGATTCACCGCTACATACACCACGCTCTGGAACAGACTGCCGAGCCGCACGAAAACAGCGGAAAGGATCGCGATGCCCATAATCACGGGATAGTCCCGGTCCTGGGCCGCCTGCCAGGCCATCCTTCCCATGCCCGGCCAGTTGAACACCTGCTCCACGATGACCGCGCCGCCGAGGATGAAAGGGATCTTGGCAGCCACGATCTCGGTCACCGGGATGAGGAGGCCTTCCTTGAATGAATGCTTCCAGACCGAGGCGCCCTTGGCCCGGGCCGTGCGGATGTAGTCCTCGGCCATGACCCTGCCCATTTCGTCGCGCAGCGAGCGGATCACTTCGCTGATGGTGCCGTTGCCCACGCCGAGCACGAAGATCGGAAGCAGAACGTAGAGCCAGCCGAACTTTGATGTGGTCGCCGCATAGCCGAATGCGAGCGGGAACAAACCGAGCTTGTGCGTAAAGAAGTAAATGACAATATAACCGAGCCAGAATACCGGCAGCGCCGAGACCACATAGGCGAACATGGTGAGGGGCCACGAGATTTTATTGATGCCGCGCACCACGGAGTAGAGCGCGAGGGGAACGGCGATCAGGAGCGTGACCAGCATGGACCCGAGGGTGAGGATGAGCGTGTTGAGCCCCACGCGCAGCACCTCGCTTAGCACCGGCATACCGGTCCGGATCGAGGCGCCGAAATTTCCCTGAAGCATACTAACAAGCCACGAGAGGTAGCGGGCGTACCATGACGGAGGAACGACCAGGACATCACGTGCACCGGACGGGGACTCTCCCGACGACAGCTGCCCTTCCAGCAAAGCGCTGAAGGGATCGCCGGGAGAGAGGTACAGAATAATGAAGACCACGAAGCTCACCCCGAGCAGCAGGAGCAGCGTGATCAACACCTCCCGGGAAAGCACCAGTGCTATGGGCCTGATGGCAGACAGTTTCAAATCTTGTCACCCTCGCCGTACATTCCGCAATCCGCAATCCGAAATCCGCAATTGGATCACTTCTGGTCCTTCTCCTCCAGGAACCACTCATCGGCAAAGGAAAAGAACTTGTAGGGATGGATCGACACGTGGCGGGCCTTCTTATGATATGCCGCGTAGTTCGTAAGCGTCCACAGGAAGGTATAGGGGTTCTCCTCCGCCAGGATGGCGTGCAGCTTGCGGTTGATGGTCCGCCGCTTTTCATGGTCCAGCGTGAGCTTGCTTTCGTTGATCAGACCGTCCACCTCGGAATTCGAGTAGCCGATGAAGTTGTTCTTATGCTGCCCTATCTCCGCCGAGTGGAAGAGCGACGAGATGTCCGCTGAATCATCGAATACCCACGAAGCGAAGACGATGTCAAAATCATGCTCCTGGAACACGTCCTCTTTCCAGGCATACCACTCCTTGAACTCGACCTTGACCTCCACGCCGACGTTCTTTAAGTAGTTCTTGAATGCGAGCACCACACGCTTCACTGCTTCGCTTTCCTTCTCGATCGGCACTTTGAGCGTCAGGGACAGCCGCTGGCCCGCCTTCTCCATGATGCCGTCGGCGCCGCGGGTGAAGCCCGCTTCCCGCAGCAGCGCCTTCGACTTTTCCGGATCGAACGCGAGGGGCTGCACATCCAGGTTATAGGCCCAGCTTCCCGGAGCAAAGGGCCCGGAGATAATGGTCCCCTGGCCGTTAAAGAAAGCGTCAAGCATCTCCTGGCGGTTCACCGCATGGGTGAAGGCCCTGCGCACGCGCGCATCAACAAGCAGCGGGTTCCGCAGGTTGTAGCCGAAGAACGAGTACGAGAGCGCATTGTAGGGCTGCAAGACGAAGCGCTTGTCGCCCTGGATCTCGGGAATGTCCCGCGGGTTCACGAGCACGATCATGTCGATGGCATTGAACATGAGCGCCTGCGTCATGATGTTCTGGTCCGCAAAGGATTTTGCGGCGAGTTTGGCGATATGCGGCCGGCCTTTGAAATAATTATCATTGGCCACCAGCACGATCTCCCGCTCTGCTGTAACGGTCTTCAGCATATACGGGCCGGTGCCGATGGGGTTCTGGACAAAGGGATCTTCCCGCGTGAGGTAGTTGGGATTTGCCGGGCCGTGTTTGGGAATGATCTTGAAGCTGAACTTTGCGAGCGCGTTCAGGATGGGCCGTTTAAGCGTGAACTTCACGGTTGAGTCGTCGATCTTCTCGACCCGGGCGATGAACTCATAGCGCACCTTGAGCGGCGTGATGGTCTTGGGGTGCATCATGATAGTGTACGTGAAGATCACATCATCGGCGGTGAAGGGCCTGGGCTGTTCGCCTTCGCGCGGGTGCCAGGTCACATCCTTGCGCAAGTGGAAAATGTAGGTGTTCCGGTCCGGCGTCTCCCACTTCTCCGCCAGTTCGGGCACGATCTCCTGCTTTTCGTTGATGCCCACCAGGCCGTTGAAGATCAGCTCCGTGATCCGCAGCGAGATCATCTCGTTGCTCGTGATGGGGTCCAGCGTGGCGGGCCGGCCGTATTCACCGTAGCTCAGGCTGCCCCCGTCGGGCCGGTTGTCTTTCTTGCGGCCAGCCTCGGCGGGAGCGGCTGCAAGAATGGCCATGGAAATGATCAAAAGCAGAACCACCAGTATGCGTTTCATATGTTCCTCCTCGGATGAATTCGGAATTCGGAATGCCGAATGCGGAATATAAAAACAAAAGGACAGGCAATAGTCCTTACCGCATTCCGAATTCCGCATTCCGCATTACAATCAATTAATTTTGACGTCTCCCGCGCTCTTGTGCTCCATGGCATACACTCCCTGCATGGCTTCCTGGAGCTGGCGCACTTCGGGGAACTGCTTGCTCATCTCGAAATAGATCTCCAGTGCTTCGGAGAACTTCTTGGCCCTGAAATAGGCGTCGGCGAGGCTGACGAGCAGCTCAGGGTCGTTCGCTTCGATCTTGTTCTTGTTGCTCTTGTCGCGGCCCGCCTCAAGGTAGGTGATCGCCCGCGCCGTGTCCAGCCTGCCAAGATGGTATTTGCCCAGCGCGGTGTTCAGGGTCGAGAATTTTTTTCCTTCACCCGCTTCGGCCGCTGCTGCGCTTTGCCGGGCCGCGTTCGGACATTCGGCTTTCAATCGTCTGCAGGTGAACAGTATCTCCGCAAGCACGTCAGGGTCCTGGGATGGTTTGAAAACAAGCTCGTCCCAGAGCTTCATGGCCTCGGCTTTCCGGTTCATGCGGTACCAATTGCCCCCTTGCAGCACCCGGGTCTGGTCCTTGAACTGCGGGGGCAGCTTCGTGGTTGCCAGAAACGATTCCGCGGTCTTCGCGGACCGTTCCGCTGACCCGAACAACGCATAGGCCCGGCCGAGGTAGAACTCGGCGGAACCTTTGACCTTGGCGTCGGCCGCCGCCTTTTCGAGATACGCAATGCTCGCCTGACCATAGAGCGAGGCCATATCGTCAAGCAAAGAAAGATCGTAAAAATTTATGACCTTCGTTTTGCCCAGCAGCTCCCGAAAGGAGAACGCTTTCAGATCGGCGCGTTTGAGCAGCTCCAGGCCCTTCTCGGTCGCGCCGGCCCGGGCATAGACCGCCAGAAGATTCTTCACCATCCGCATGGAGAGCGGTTTTCCGCGCTTCATCCATGCGGCAAGGCTTTCCTCCGCCAGGGCCAGGGGATTCTTTTCCTTCAACCCCGCCCTGCTGTACGCCGCTGCCAGTTCCGCTTTCACTTCGGGGTCGGCGGTGTCGCTATCCGCCCAAAGCGGCCCGGCTATCGCGGCCTCTTTGTTCATCTGATGGCTGAGTGCGAGGTTTACCCCGGCTATCGCCTTGTACCGCGCTTCCCGCATTTCATTCGCCATGAACTGCTTGAGATAGATAGCGGCAACGTCGGCCTTGCCGGCCTCGATCAGGGCCTCGCCCATGAAGAGATCGACAAAACGGCTCCGGCTGCTTCCCCTGAGCGCTGACAGCTTTTTCAGATAGTTCTGCGAGGCCCAGGCCGAAGCCAGGTAGAGCTCGCGGTGCAGCGCCGCGTTCTTGAAATAGGTCATGCCGAGCGCAAGGTTCGCGGGACCTTGTTTTGCGGGACCAAGCGACGCAAGGTTCGAGCGCAGCAGGCTTGCCGCTTCGTCATAGTGCCGCTTTTCGTAAAGTTTCACCGCCTTCGTCAAAACATCATCGGCTGCCATGGCCTGCGTTGAAACGATGAGGCTTAATGCTGCCAGGAACATTGCGAAACGTCCCATACGAACTCCTAACCCGGACAAACCGGAACCAAAAAAAAGATCGGGTTTGAAATAAACCGCACCTGCGAAACTGTTTATCATTGTTTCAATTTCATGATATAGATCTGGTCCCACTGATCGACCTGCGCCCGGAAAGCGATGCTCCCGTCCGCGGAACAGGCGACATCGTGGTTCATCTTCGTTTCCGTTTTGATCGGCGCACTCTTCTTCAGCTCCACATCAACCACGTAGAGCGGATTGTATTCCTGCCGGTCGTTCTTCACAAAAACGATGCGGCTGCTGTCAGGCATCCAGGCCGGCCCGGTTTCCACGTCCGGTATGATGTCCGTTGCCACGACCTTTGCGGCAAGGCCTTCCCCCCCGGCAGGGTCCGTGCCGTCGGACGAGACCACGAACAGCGACCAGATCCGGGGATCTTCCGCTGCGTTGTAATTGGAGTAAAAAGCGATCTTCCGTCCGTCCGGCGACCAGACCGGCCGCAGATCGTCAGAGGCCCAGGACGTCAGCCGCATCTGCGACTCAACCGGTTTGGCCACGTCCTTGATAACAACGATGTCGTGGTTCTCGTTGCTGCCGTGCATAACGGCTATTTTTTTGCCGTCCGGCGACCACCGGGGATAGAGATACGCTTTCCCTCCCCGGGTCAGGCGCGTAAGCGCCCGCGACAGCAGGTCCATCATATAAATATCTCCGTTGCCGGTGCGCCCCGACACAAATACCAGCCGGTCTGCAACGGGCGACCACTGCGCCTGGCCGTCCTTTTCCTTGTGGTCCGTAAGCCGCGTTGCGGCCTCCCCGCCGAGGTCCTGGAAATAAAGGTCGTAATTGCCCTCGCCGCCGTTGCTCATAAAAACAAAACCGTTCTCGCGGAACGACCAGCTGATGCCGGCATTGTAGCTTGTCTCTTCCGACACCCCCGGAAAAAAAAACTTCACGTCACTGCCGCCCGAGGAGAGCAGGGAATAGACCGTCTGGACCGGTGTGCCGTCGGGCAGCAGGATGCGGATCTCGCGTTTGTCGCCCACGCTCCGTTCAAAGCTGATGAGCGTGCCCTCCGGCGACCACTGGGGGTTCGAATCGTTGCGCCCCTGTTCGATGGTTGTCAGCGGCCTGACGAACAACGGCTCCAGCGGCGCAGGCCTTTTCTCTTCCGGTTTTCCCTCCGTCCCCGTCACCCCGGAGAGGACCCCTGCAGACGCGATTCCATTCTCGCCGGCGCCCGTGACGGTCGAGGTAAGTACCGGTGAGAGCGTGTCCTCCGCCATCCCGGCACAGGGCAGGAACAACAGCACTAAACCAGCCACCAGAACACCAAAAGTCTTTCGTGCCTTCAATCCACAACCCTCCTGCACGTCCTTACCCGACAAACCGGAACCAAAGCCTTTTCACCACAGAGGTCACGAAGAGCACGAAGAAGTTGGAGAAGACAAAATTAAAATAGTGTTTTTAACTTCGCGAGCTTCGTGTTCTTCGTGGTAAATTTTTTGCCTTTTTGAGAAGAATTTGATTCCTTCGAAACTACAGGTCTTTGATCTGGTCCCAGTATTTCTGCGCGGACGCCCGTGCCTGCTCAAACGTGCTGTTCCCCTCGAGCTTCTTGGGGAAGAAGTCGAAGTACTCACGCCACGCGAGGTTGGCGTCGTTCAGGAGATTGCCCTTCCGGGTGAGCTGATAGAGCTTGTGGTACGACAAGGCCGTGTAATAGTAGGTATCATGCACGGCCTCGTCATAACGGTCGTTCGGGAAGAACCGGGTGTTCTGCTTTGCCTTCTGAAGGTTCTGAATGGCCTTGGCAAAACTCTGCGCGGCCGCGTCCTTGTCCTTCGCAACCAGCGCGCTGCCCTTTTCATAATAGGCGTGGCCAAGGTTCATGAAGGCCACGGAAAACTGCTTGAACACGAGCTGTTCGTTCTCGGGCAGGGACAGCACATTCTCGAACTCGCCGATGGCCTTGTCAAAATCGCCTTTGTCGTCCAGATAGACCTGGGCCAGGCGGTGATGGGTCTCGGAGTAGTCCGGATGGCCTTTCCCGGTGCTCTGGTACGCCAGGATCGCGGCGTCGAAGTCGCCCTTCTGTTCAGCCCGTGCGCCGATCTTCAAATAATCCTTCGGCAGGTTGATCTTCGCGCTGCCGGTCCGGTTCTCCTCTTTTTTCGAGAATTCCACGACCTCTTCCCAGTCGCGGTAGTCTCCGCCGACCGAGACCTTCACGGTATGGAAACCGAGGGTCACCGGCTTTCCTTCGCGGATCGGGGTGACGCCGATCTTCTCCCCATCGACGAACACTTCGGCCCCTGATGGTCCGGACTCGACCCGGAACACCGCGTTATTGACGGCCAGCGTGAACTCCTTCATGGCCTTGCTCTTTTCTATCTTCACCGTCTCGGTCAGCTGCTGGTAACCATGCCGGTACAGCACCAAAGTGAAGTTCTTGCTCAGGCGCACCGGGACCTCGGCCTTGCCGTCGCTCCCGGTCGAGCCGAGCCATTCGTTGTTCACATAAATGTTCACGCCAACAAGCGGCGAAACATCGGGGGGCAGGCCGCCTTTGACTGAAAGGACAACGGTATTGCGGCTGCTTTCTTCCTCTCCTTCATGATAGATGCGCCGCACCACGCGGTCGCCGAGCTCCATCTTCCCTTCTTTTTTCAGGTCCAGGACCTCGGTCCAGGAACCGTTCCCTTCGGTCTTTTTGACCCGGAGTCTGCCGAGCTCGCTGTAACCAGAAACCTTGCCGGCCGCATCGAGCTTCGGGGACATGAGCGTGAAGTCCGTGCCTTTGCTGATCTTGTAGTCCGTCTTGCCGAGGTTGATCCGGCAGCGCTCGTTGTCCACGGCAACCACCGTGCCTTCGAAGGGGAACCGATCAAGCACTGCCGCCGCGATCTCCCTGGCCGCGCTGTTTATGTCGCCGGAACTCTTTGCCCGCGCAAGCTGGCTCAGGATGAGCTTTCCTCCCGAAGTGTAGAACTTGGTCTCGATCAGGTAGCCTTTGTCGTCCCTGGCAACGCTGCCGAGGACGATCATGTCCACGGTCTTGCGCAGCGTCGTCTCGCGCCATCCCTTTACGATGATCTTGTCGATGTTCAGCCGCGCGCGCTTTATGTCCGACTGGAGCGTTTTGGAAGGCACTTCACGGAAGCAGGCGTTCTTGAAGAGCTGTGCCGCCAGAGCGGTCTCGGTCTGGGTCACGACCTCCCGCAGGTCAACGTTCGGCGTGTTGCCCGCGAACCGGTAGATGCCGGTGCGGATCCGCTTCGGCGTAGTAGGGTAGAAATAGCGCTCGATATTGATCTCGCCCTCGAGCGTGATCGTGGTCTTCCACGTTTCGGGGATGGAACCGGGAGCCGAAAGTGCAAGCTGTACTTTTTTGCCCGGTTCGCCGTCATAGGTGTAAGTGAAGACGCCTTTAGCATCGGTCTTCCCTTCGTTCTTCTTGTTGATGCTCACGGAAACGCCCGGGATGCCGCTCGTCTGGCCATACTCTTCCATGAAAGCGCTTACCGTGACGATCACCCGCTTGGAGAGAGCGGCCTCTACCGTTTGCCCCGGTTCCACCGGGCCGGTCTTGCGCCATACGCCATAGCCGGACTTCGTTACCGAAAGGTCCAGGCCCGTCTTGGGCTGGTCCTTATACTCGTACACGAACAGGCCCTGCGCATCAGTCTTGCCTGCTTCCGTGCCCGCAACCTTGACGACCGCGTCCTGGACCGGAGCTCCCTTTTCAGTCGCCTTGATCGTGATAAACCGCGTTGCCTCGAGTTCGGCGGTAAGAGAATAAGTGTCCGTGACGCCGGATTTGGGCAGTTTCATGAGGAAAGTGCCCTTCCAGGGCTTGATGCGGAAGCCAGGCTGTTCCTTTGCAGCGACGACCGCCTCCACGTCAGCGCCCGGCTTCTTCCTGATCGTCTTGGTAAAGGTCCCCTCCGGACCGGTCTGGCCCTGCTCCTCGTTGTCCACCGTCACCTTGGCGGATGCCACGGGCTGGCCGTCAAGGCGGGCCGTCACCTTCAGTTCAAGCTTCTCGCCTCCGCAGGCAAAAAGCAGGGATGCTGCCGCCATCACGAGAATTGTTTTGAATATATGCTTCATCATACGAGACCTCCGTAAACAAAAAAGTATCTACCGCAGAGGCGCGGAGACGCTGAGAAATGCATATTGCACGTCATAAGGATTTTCTCTGCGCCTCAGCGTCTCCGCGGTTAAATTTGAAGTATTATGACCTACATGGGAGGCGGCTGGATATTGACCTCGCCGGGGTTGACGATCTTGTCCTCGTCCGACTTCGAGCCTTCGATGCTTCTGCGCTTGCCCTCGGAGATCTTCTTGATCTTGAAGTCAGCCTGCTTGCCGCCGAACTTCGAAACCTCCACGGACTGCGTCTCGGTCATATAGCCGATCCTGCTTACTTCCACCTTATAGAGGCCGGGTACGATCGCGTCTTTGGCGGATTCGTATTTCCCTTCCTTGCCGACGACAACGGAGTGAGACGCTTTTTCCAGGCTCGTCGAGGTGTTGATCATGTTTACCACGGTTCCCTCGGAGCTTTCCTTTGTCACCGGAATGGGCTGCTGGTTGGCATCCATCAGCTGCACCGTACCGTAAATGCGGGGCGCACAGGCCGGCAGCATGGCAATGAGACAGGCACACACGAGCAGGATAGAACGATTCATGATTTTTCTCCCTCCTGGAGCATAAATGACAGCGTCCGATCATCGGGACGCTGCGGTTTAAAAAACAAAAAACCGCCAAAGAGTTCATGAGAAATGATTTCTTTGGCGGCTCGACTGGCGTATAAAACAGCAACCTCCGGAATACGTCGGGTGCAAAATCTGTTTTACGTAGCTTCGTGGCTCTGCGCCCCCCGGTTTCCCGTGGTTTGCTCTGAGCAAAGTCATAGGGTATGACCTTTTTATGTATAGACAGAATCTAACATGAGGGGGCAGAGTTGTCAAGGGAGCAAAGAAGATAAGGCCTTCGGGTCACCGAAGGAACTTGTTGAAGACTTCAAATTCCCTCTTCCGCTCTTCTTCCTCCAAACCTCATCCCGCACTCTTGATCAACTCCAGAAGCCGCCTGACGGTCACGAACAAATCCCCCGCGATCGGATGGACCCGCGGCGCCTGCCGCGTCTGGTTCAGCTTCATGAGCGGCGCCTCCTTATCTTTATTAAAGCAAAGGACATCGGCCCGCGTGCCGATATAATCGATGTGCTGCGGCGCGCCCGAGATGCCGAGGGCGATGATGAGCTTCGGGTTCACGCGCACGCCGGTCTGGCCGATCTGCGCTTCAAGCGGCTGAAGCTTCAGGTCCTGCGTGACCTTGCGCGTTGCGCCAAACAGGGGGGCCAGCCCCAGGCCTTCCAGCGCCTGTTTCAGCTCCGTCGCCAGTTTCATTCCCGCTTCGTTCTTAATGCCGTAGCCCAGGTCGATGATAACATCAGCTTCGGCAAGCGTAAGCGCCGCAACAGGGGGCAGCGGCATGGTCCAGTCAGGCGCAAGAGCAAGGTCGATCATCGCCGCGCTGAAAGCGCCGGACGGGACCGGTGCGGGAAAATCCGCTTCCGCCGCGATCGTGGCAAGCAGCGATCCTTTCTCGAACAGCTCTTTTCTGATGAGCTTATTGTTGTATGCGGGGGCCGAAAGGACCAGTCCGCCTTGCCGCTTTGCGAGCTCCGTCACGCCCGAGCAGAGCAGAAACTGGTTCTCCGTTGTCTCCGACTCACCGGCCTCAAACCCGAAGGTGCCGACCCATTCAGACCCGGCAAGGATGATCGACCTGGCCGCGGCCTTGAGCACACGGCGAACAACCGTTCGCCGGCCTTCGTTCGACAACCTTCCCTGCTGCGTATCAACACAGAACGCCTGGACGCAGCCGTTCGCCCTGGCAAGCCCCAGAAGCTGAGGCCAGGCATCCTTCGGAGCGCACAGGACCGCGCGCGCTTCCCGGTTGGTCAGGCTTGCGGCATGGCTTGCGGCGCGAAGCACGGCAACGTTCGACCTTGGCTGCCGCGGATCAAGCAAGGCCCAGACGGCCTCTCCGTTCACCAGCGCTCCCCTTGTCACTTCGCCCGGGTACGCCGGAGCAAGGGATGCGCTTGCGGACGCGGCATAGTGCTTCAGATATTCGGCCGCACCGTCCGCATCCGTGATGGTCCCGGTGGCAACCAGCTTCCCTTCGGGCAGCGCGAAACGTGTTTGCGGACAATCGAGCTTTGCGCGCTCCATGACCTGTATGGTTGCAAAGCTGCTTTCGATGGCCCGCCGCATCGGCATTTCATCATGATGCGCCGCACTCGTAACGCTCACCACCGCCGGCAGCACACTATGCTCAAGGCCGGTGTGGTCAGCCTTGGCGATAATATGCCCGCGACGATAATGGACCCGCTTGAGCGCCCCCGCGAGGTAAGCGCCAAGGCTTTGATCGCCATCGAGGCAATCGGCGCCCGTAATGATAAGGTCGTAGGGATAGAGCGCCTCAAGCGTTTTCACGGTCTTGACGATGGACCGCGGCCCGGTTGCCGGACCCAGCGGCAGGCGGTGCAGGTCATCAGCACGCGTACCCGCCGCGGTGCGAAGGATTTCTTCATGCTCCGGGCCACCCGGCATCAGCACATCCACGAGCACGTTCGGACCGCTTTGCTCCTTCAGGCTGAGCGCCTGCATAAGTCCGGACAGATCGCAGGGGTCCGGCTGCCAGACGATCTCGCGCAGGGCCCCATCGGAGACGCGCGGTGCAGGCGCAAGGTCGGCCACGGGCCTGACGATCGCAAGGATCCTGAGCCTGGCCTGTACGCTGCCGGGGGAATAAGCTGCCGGGGAGACCGTCTTTGATAACCGGTCCAGCACAGCATCGGCCGCGCGCACCTCGGGCATGTCGAGGTACTCTTTCACCCGCGCCCATGCCGCCGCGTACTTCCGGTCCAGTTCCGCGATATGGGACAAGGCGCGTTCGGCTGCGCGCTCGCCTGCTTTCCGCATGGACGGAACAGAGGCGGGCGAAGCCTGGGCCAGGGCCGCGGCATGGTCCTCAAGCCATGTCAGGCGGTACTGGATGCACTCCAATTTCAGGAGCTCGCCCGCCATTTCAGCGAGCGGGAAGAAAGCCGGCTGGAGCATGGCATCGGTCCAGGCAGCGTCGCCGAACAGCGCGGCAGCCTCCTTTACCAGTGTCCGCAGTTTGTTCTTCCAGAAAAGAAGCGTCCGCGCGCCGGGATCCCCGGACCCGCTGGGAAACTCGGGCCACTCCGCCGCCAGCGCGATCAGGTCCTTGACGATCAGGAAGCGCTGCACCTCGTTCGTTCCTTCATAGATCGTGAGGATCCGGCTGTCGCGCCGCGCCTTTTCAAGCAGATACTTTTCGGTCTGGCCCCCGGGGCCGAAGGCACACTCCACCAGCGTCAGCAGTTCGTGAATGTCCTCGGAGCAGACGAATTTCGCAATGGCGGATTCCATACGCACCGACTCGTGCGGACGGTCAAAGAGGCCGACCAGATAGTAGGCCAGCGACTCGCTGCCGAACAGCACCGCCGCCGCCTCGCCGAGCAAGCGGTCGCGCTCGGGAGTTGCCGGGATGGCCAGCAGCGCCTCCTGCATGAGCTTGCGCATGAGCGCGCCGGACACCACCGCCAGGCCGCAGCGGCCCACGTTCAGCGTTTCCAGCGCGTTCACCTGACCGTGGCCTTCGTAGCCGATCACGGCCTCGCGAGGAACACGCGCGCCGTCGATGGAGAGCTCGTTGGTGGGCGAACCGCGCTGGCCGGTCTTCTTTTCATCGGCCCCGACCTTGAGCCCCTCGCTGTGCCGGTCGACCATGAACCCGGTGACGCCTTCAGGCGTCTGGGCGTACAAACAGAACTGGGTCGCGAGGCTGCCGTTCGTGATCCACATCTTTGAGCCGGTCAAAAGGTAAAACTCGTACACCGCTCCCTGTGAGGATGTTCGCACCTGGCCGATGTCATGGAACTCGCACCGGTTCCCCTGATGGAGGTAATACCGCACCCCCTGGTCGGTCGCGTAATCATAGGCGTCGTATTTGAACTCCGCAACTTCGTTGTCCGGCGTCTGATACGCAACACCCTGGTCCGTGAACGTTATCTTGTCCGCATCGATCACATACCGCACACTCGCGGCGTCGCCTTCGGTCAGAACAAAGGAATACCTGCCGTCGGGAAGCTGTCGCAGCTTTGCGGAGCGCAAGGTCGCCGTGGTCCTGACCCCGCCGGAGTCCGAGCCCGCGGTCGGCTCGGTCAGGGCGAAGGCGCTTACGCCGCCATGTCCCAGATAGCGCAGAAAGAGCTTATGGCAGCGCTCGCGCCGCGGCAGTTCGTCAAGCGCCGCATGCACGTCGGGCATGAGCTTATCAAAAAGCTCATGCGCCAGTTTAAGGTTCGTGATGAAGCCGCCGAAGTCGCCCCGTTTCCCGGCAATGCCGGCTCCGTAGAAAGCGCGCAGAAAGTTGGCTGCCAGGTATTTTACCACGCGCGTTTTGCGGATGCGCTTGTCCACGAGCTGCAGCACCGCCTCGTACTCTTTTTTTATCCAGGCAGGGTT
Organism: Nitrospirota bacterium; assembly: GCA_043731355.1. GTDB lineage: Bacteria > Nitrospirota > UBA9217 > UBA9217 > UBA9217 > GWC2-56-14. The sequence continues at coordinate 11,415 of JAYTJE010000052.1, read as the reverse complement.
GGGGCTGCCGAGGGTCTGCACGATTCCGGCGAGCCGCTTTTTGAGCTCGCCGAGCTTGTTCTCATCCTCTGTCAGCGGTGCCAGTTCTTCATGCACACGCGGCAGTTCGTCCTGGAGCCCCAGCAGGATCGGCGTGGTGCCGATGCTCGTGCTCGCCATGATCAGAAGGTTGATGGATGCGTCGCCGAAGCTCCCGGCTGCTGAGTTCAATATATAGTACTCCGCCTTGTGCCACCCGAGCCCGTGCTCCGTTTGCGGGACGGTGGTGGCGAGCCACTTGTTGTGCTTTACCGCATCGAGGACCCCGTCAGGCAGGCGGTGGAACTTCTCGATCGAGCGTTCGATGTTGAGCCCATCGAAATCCTTGTCGCCGCAGTTGGTCTTGAACCAGCCCACGAGCTCCGCCCACCGAGCCCGCAGTTTCGTGTCATGCAGCTGCATCTCCGGCACAAAACGGAGAGTCGCGTCCATCGCAGTGGTAAGAAACCGGCCGGAGCGGTGCGGAGCGCCCGGCGCTTTACAAAAGGCCTCATAATCCATATCGAGTTTAATCGGTGTTCCTGTCGGCTCGATCGGGAATATTGCCAGGGGCGAGACCCCGCACTGCCCGGCCGAGCATCGCGCCCGCGCCAGGGCCTCTTCGGTCAGACCGAGCAGCACTTCGATCAACGCCGCCTCTGCCTCCGTGCTTCTGCCGTTGCTCAGTTCCTGTTCAGAAACGACCAGCAAAGCGCGAATGCCGAGTGCCAGCGCCCTGGCCTCTCCCGCGAGCAAGGCATCGGCCTCGACCGGCAGCTCGTTGCACTGCTTCATGATACGGCGCAACCGCGCAGCCGAATCGGCAAAAGGCTCAGCATATATGGCCGGGAGACTCCCGAGCTCCGGAAGTACGCTCTCCAGAGCTGAAGAGCCGAGCGCCGCGTTTAAGCGCGCTGCCGCGCCGTAGCCCGGAGCGAGGAACCGATAGAGCGATGAATCGCGGTACGAACGCGACAGCAGGTCGTCCTCGGAATAGGCGAACCCGCCAAAGACCTGGCCCGCATCGTAGCCCATGGTCCCGGCTTCAGGACCGAAGGCAAGGGCCGCGAGGGTGGCGCTGAGCAGCCCGAGTTCGGAGTTTTGAGTTCGGAGTTCGGGGCTAACTTGCAGGTCGTACAGCGTCTGGAGCAGCAGGCGCCAGGCTTCGGTGCGCGCGATCAGGGCTTTTACCGCGCCGAGTTTTGCGATGCCGTCCCTGCCCTCGGTATCCTGCATCTGGCCCGGGAACTGGACCCTGCCGAGGGCATGCTCCTTCACCCGTTTGCAGAGATAATCGCCGACGCCGAGCGCAATGGCGAGATACAATCCGGAATCCAGCGCCTGTTCGGCGTCTGATACCCTGATCGCCTGCTTCCGGATAGTACAGTCAAGGGTGATGTCGGCAAGCGCGGCTGCCCTGAAACCGATGGCCGGCGTCGGCGTGACCTTGACCCCGGGCAAAGCGAGCGGCGCCAGATGGCCGCGGCCGTTGTTCATGACAAGAAGGGTATGGCAGGCCGCGAGCGGCGCCAGGCTGAGCCTGCCCTGTATCCGGACGCTGTCGATAGTCTCCTGAAGAACAAGGTGGTCGGCGCGAACAGCGCAGACCCCGGGCTCCAGCGTGAGCTCCGCCCGCGTCAGGATGCCGATCGCATGGAGCTGATGCGCCGCGATCAGTCCGAGCGCCGGGCTGACGAACGCCAGAGCGCGAACGGCCTCGTACGGCGCGTCCTGATGAGCTCCGATGAATTGCAGCACGTTCTCTTCCCAGAGCGCGGGCAGGGGCTCCTCTTCCCATTGCTTCACGACCCTGTCCGGGAACAGACTTGCTGCCTCATCATAAGCAATACGGCCCGTCGCGTTCCGCTTGTTCGCTTCGTGGACGTCCCGCGGCAGCTCCCAGGCCTGGATCCGCTCGTCGATCCTGCGCGCCGTATACAGCGCATGAAAGAACCGTCCCTCGGTAAGCCGCAGGTCGAGGTCCGTTCGCTCCGCTTGCATGGCCGCGGCCTGCGCGGGCCTGCCTTCGTTCGCGAGAACGGCCTCCAGTTTTTTAAGCTCACCGCCGAACCGTTTCCCGAGTGCAACAGGCCAGGAACGTCTTGCCCGATCAGCCGATGCAGGCAGGTCCGCGACCGCTGCCTGGAACGCCGCTGACGCGTTCAACACACGGGAACAGGCGACGAGAACAGCGCCGCCGGGATACCAGAGCTTATCGTCAAAAGACTCCGCGACAGATTGCGGTACCGCGGCGCCGGCGCTGAGAACATCCAGCAGGAGCGGAAAGGCCGCGCTCTCCGGCCGGTAGATCAGACGGTGGTCCGTGTGCCGCCCCCAAAGCACCCGCAGCGGTTCGGCCCTCCAGCAGGATTCGCACTTAATGCAGTTCTCGTAGTTCACCTGCACCCTGCCGCGGCCCGCGAACGGCGGCGCATCGTAGCCATAGACCCGCGCCGGACAGACCCACCAGAGCCCTGCCTGCGCCATGTCGCCCTGGGCCGCCGTCTTCTCGGGCCAGAGCGTTCTGATATGCGACGCGGTCCCGACGCGATAGGTGTTCGTGGCGAGCTTTGCTTCGAGGCTCATTGACGGCCTGAGGGAATCGAGGTCGCGCGCTTTTTTCTGCGCTTCGTTGTAGGCCATCACCGGCCCGGCAAGCAGCTTTTCCACCGGCGCCTTCAGCACATAAAAACGGAACGCATCCCAGAGCGCGGTGCCGAGGGCGATACAGAACAGCACAAGGCCAAACACAGGAAGCACAACCAGATCGGTCAGCTTCAGGCTCCGCAGCATGAGGCGTACTGCCCGCCTGAACTTCTGCTGGAGCGGGAGAGCGTCGTTTGAGTATATTTGCTGAAGCGCCGACAGGAGCGCCGGTGAGGTCCTTTTGATCAGCGAGCCAAGGGGCCAGGGAAGTGTTGCGGCCTCAACCTCTCTCCCCTTGATATGCAGGACCACGCGGAGCTTCGGATCAGGCAGAGGCGCGGGCTTCAGCAGGTTCGTGAACCAGAGGCCGAGCGTGACGGGGTTGAGCAGAGACAGCATGATCGGCTTTCCGAGCCTGAGGCTGCCGAGGGCGCGCAGGGTATCGGTCGCGAGCTCCTTCAGGCCGCGGGAAGAGAGAAGATGGCTTCGGAGAAAACGCCCGGTCTCGATAAGGCCGCTGTCCGACAAAAAGTGCGCCGAACCGCAGGCCACATCCACGGTCCTGCCGAAGAGCACACTCGACCGGCCGAAGTAGGACGGCCATGCGGAAAGATGCCGCGCATTCGCGCCGTAGACGCTGGCCTGAAGCGGAAGAAGATAATCGCGCGTAAGGTTCTTTGCGTCACAGGAGCTGCCGCGCTTCAGGATGCTTTTCACTGCCCTCGCAAAATACAGTCCGGTGGCCGAGGCCGGGCCCGTGAAGTTCGGGAACGGCAGATCGATACCGAGTCCGGCGGAAGCGCCGCCCACCGCCAGCCCGTCCAGGACGAGCGCGGGGCGCTCGCGCCATCCGCCGCTTCTGATGAGTTTCGCGCCGTACGACGAAAGCACCGCGCCCTCGGTAAGATCCTTAAGATAAGGAAGACCGCGCAGCCATTCGAACAGCCGGTCATGGTCGCCGCGATAGTGGTCCCGCACATTGTCCAGCGGCACGACATAGCCGAGCGAAAGGCTGTCACGGTTGGTGTAGAGGAACCCGCCCACATTCAGCTTCGCGGTGCGGCCGCCGATCGCCGCGTTCCTGATCAGCAGCTCGTAAGCGGCCCCCTCGCCGGGTTTGAGCGCGAACCGCTCTTCGATCGCTTCCGGCTTGAGCGACAGGACCGCCTTCACGCCCTGAAGATAGTGCGGCGCCGCCGTGCGCTCCAATTGCTCCGAGCGCACCAGGTGCGAGGCGTCGCCTTCGGCAATGAACGTCACGCCGGCATACAGCGGCCCGCGATTTGTTTCCACGCCGATAACGCGGCCCTCTTTTCTGATGAGCGACGTGACCGTGGTATTCGCAAGCAGGACGGCGCCCTTTGCACGGGCCAGGTGGGCGAAATAGGGATCGTACACGGGCCGGAGCACGGTATAGCAGTTCTTGAAAACGGCAGGGTCGGAAAGCTCCACGCCGACCACGTCGAGCCCGTTATGAAGCAGTGTTCCGCGGCGATGCACCGGCCGCTCGTAAGGGGCCGCTGACACGGCAGCGGGCCCGAAGCAGTCCTCTTCAGCAAGGTTCTCGGTGAAATAGACGCAACCCGACCAATTCTCGGCCCCGGCGTACACGCCGGCTTCGAGCAGAGCAACGGAGACTCCCGTTCCGGCAAGCGCTCCGGCGGCGGCAACACCCGCTGGACCGGCGCCGATGATGACGACGTCGAACCTGTGCTGTTTCATAAGGGCTCCTTTGGTGATGACCAATACGAATAGTGACGTATGAGAACGAAAAGATGGTCGAACAACAGGTATGAAGAAAGTATAGCAAAATTTGGATTATTTGGGTACAATCCACATCAAGGAGAGGAAAACCCGGCATGAAGAACAACATCGTCCTGATAATTTTTGCGCTGGCCCTCCTCAGCTTCCTCTTTTTTCTCTCCTCAAGCAAAAAAGCCCCGGTCCAGCCGGACGACGAGGCGCACAAGCAGGCCTTGTCGAACGCTCTTTGCCAGACCTGCCATGGCGTGGGAAAAAAGTCGCCCCTCAAGCCTTCCCATCCGCCCAAGGAACAATGCCTGCTCTGCCACAAGCCGGCGGCGAACACCTGACGCCCCGCCTTTTTCCCTGCGCTAAAATTACAAAAGCAGGTCATCTGAATATCGCAATTTAATCACTGCTGGCGCGGCTTTGCTGATTTTCTTTGACAAGCGGCTGCGGACTCTTTACTATTCCCTCAGGGTTTTCATCTCGGGAGGGACGCCATGGAAAGTTACCGCTACCAGCAGTTTGTGTACCTGATCATACCGCTCACCGTCGGCATTGAGTTTTTTCTGACCGCCCAGCAGGAGCGGAAAACCCTGAGCAAGGAATCGGCCCTTGCGGTCATGATGGATGCGGGAGGCTACCTCTTCACCGCCCTCATCCCGGCGCTTTTCCTGTTCACCATTTTCAGTTTGTCTCAACACCGCCTGACGCTCCCTGAACAATTCCTGCACCGCATGGACCGCTACGGAGTCATGTTCTTTTTCCTCGGCTCCTGGTGGCAGATCTTCCTGATCACCGGCCTCCGCGCGCGCCGCGCCGCTTCCGCCGGGAAACCGATCTTCACCTGCGTCTGGTGCCCCTACCTTGTGTTCGGCCTATTCGTTTCCGCCCTGATCCTCTGGACCGCGCCCTTCGGCCTCATGTGGTTCTCCGTCGTCTGGTTCGCGGCAAGCTACGGCGTCCTCTACCTCTTCGACGTGTCGGCCCTCAAGGTGTCCAAGGTCTTTCTCGTACTGGCGGGCCTCACGTTCCTCGCGGAGAATTTCTTCTTCGTCATCCTCGACGCGATCATTTAAGGAACCATCTTCCGCAAGCACATGTCTCAGGGTACAGGATGAGGGGATAGAGGAGAGAGCTGGTTGCCGCCGCTTGAGGTAACGGTTTCCCTTTACTGATACTTCACCCGGTACTGCATCTTTCCCGCGCCGTCATAATCGAAATATCCGAACTTTCCGTTTTTTCCGTAGTTCTCGATGGACGCAAGCAATCTGTTGTCGGACGAATAGATCCTCTCGTATTCGCAGGCAAAGCCGTCGTAGGGCCGCGACGCAAAGGTGAACACCTTCACGGGCTCGGTCCTGCCGTTGAACTCCCGGCTTTCCTTCCGGGAGCCGGTCAGGCTGATGAAGCTCGCGCCCGTATCGGTGAATGTCCATCCGCCGCGCAGATATTCCCCTTTCTCCGTTTTGACCGCATAGATAAAATATCCCATGATCTCATGGACAAGCCACGGGATCATGTCGGGCCGGGCGGCACCCCTGAAACGGTAGGCGATGGGGCGGTTCAGGACATAGGTCACGATGCTCGGGCTCTCGGACCGTTTCCCTGCGGCGGTGTCGGAAAGGATCTTCGCGAGCGAGTCCGCTGAGAAGCCCTTGTAGTTCACTTTGTAGAATCTTCCTGAGGTCTGGACCCTGTCGGCCATTGCTATCATCGCCCTCATCAGCCGGTCCGCCATCTGCAGCGGCGTCTCCCTGAATTGGTCCCAAGCTTCGGCATCCACGCTTTTATCTGCGGAATCGTAGTAGAGAATAATACAGTGCTCGTTCCTGAGCACGCCGGAAAAGCGGCTTTCCGAAAGCACCGGGGCTTCCTTCTCCGTCAAGGTCGACTCGGCCGCGCCCGCCAGCGGAGCGAGAAACGTGAGCAGTACGAGCATAATTGCCATACACAAGCGTTTCATTGTTACGGCTCCTTCGCTGAAACTGGGCCATCGTTAGAAGGATAAGCACATAAAAGAGCACAGCTTACCAAATCAGTGTAAGATGTTTTCCGTGACGAAACCATCTTTGCTGAGAGGAAAGCCATGCTCTTCATTACCTTACTGAATAAAACTGAAAAGTTCAAGTCTTTTGTTCTCAAAAAAGCACAGTTCACGCAGGTTGCTGGGGAAGAGGCGATAGTCGTTGACATCGTGCCGCGAAAGAATACAAAACCGGTATGTCGGATATGCATGAAGCAGTGCTGCACACATGCGACAGAAAAACCCCGGTTGTACGAGGGCATTCCCTATGGGAGATGGAAGGTGTACTTTCGGCACTCCCCGCGTCGCGCCGATTGCGATATTGATGGCGCATTAGTGGAGTTGCTGCCCTGGGTTGACGGGAGGGAGCATCAAACCAAGACGTATAGAGTGTTTCTGGCACGTTGGGCGAGACGGCTTTCCTGGCAGGAGACGGCGACTGTTTTTGAAACCAGCTGGGACACCGTTGCACGCGCGGTAAGGTTCGTGGTGGAATATGGTCTTGCCCATCGGGATCTGGATGGAATTGAGAAGCTCGGGGTGGACGAGATCAAGGTGCAAAAGAACCTTTTTTTGACCCTTGTTTATCAGCTTGATGCGCATGCAAAGCGCCTGTTATGGAGCGGTGAGGAGCACAAGGCCAAGACACTCGAGCGGTTTTTCCGGGAGTTCGGCAAGGAGCGTACGGAAAAGCTGAAGATCATATGCAGCGACATGTGGAAAGCCTATCTGAAAGTGATCAGGGAAAAAGCGCCCCAGGCGATCCATGTGCTGGACCGGTTTCACATCATGCAGAATATCAATAAGGCAATTGATACGGTTCGCCGCGAGGAGGCCCGGAAATATAAAGGAACGAGCAAGGAAGAACTCCTGAAGCACAGCCGATGGCCGCTCCTTAAGAACAAGGAAAATTTGACCGAGAACCAAGTGCTCAAAATGGCGGAGCTGCTTAAAAGTAATCTGAAATCCGTGAAGTCGCATTTAATGAGAGAGGACTTCCAACCCTTCTGGCAATACCAGTCGTCTGCGTGGGCGGAGAAGTTTCTGGATTCATGGATTAAACGAACGATGCGCTCTCGGATTGAGCCGATAAAAAAAGTGGCGCGAACACTTCGGGAGCACAAGGAGTTGGTTCTGAACTGGTTTCGCGTCGAAGGGGCCGTATCTGGTGGTATGGTCGAGGGATTAAACCTCAAAGCGAAATTGACTATGAGAAAAGCATACGGTTATCGGAACGTAGAAACGCTACAAGTTGCTTTATATCATACACTTGGCAAGCTACCGGAACCGAAAATAAGGCACAGATTCTGCTGAGGAGCCATTGTTCCTTTATCGTCTTCAGGAGAACGGGAGTTATCATGTCGAGGTTGTAATAATTGGTCGGCTTGGTGGAAAATTCGGAATTCCCGAATTTCCTCATGGTTTGCTCTTCTGACAGTTCCTTTTCAGCTTTCCCAACGGTCACGACTCTATTTCTTAAACTTCGCTGAACCTGCACGACTCCAAGCCTCAAAAAGAGTATCAAATGAGAAACTTCGCTTGCTGAGCCAGCCTTTACCTTTCTGCAGAAGATCCTTGTTGACTGGTGGATTAAATACGAGCCGTGGCTCCGCCAAAAAGAGAAAACTCCTTCTATCGCCATTCCATTTCCATTCCTTATCGTGATGGATTGGATCGATGATTTCTCTATGGGATTTTAGCCAAGCTTTACCGCGATGCCGCACGACAGCAGCCGTAAAGTCCTTCCAAGTGTCGACAACCTCAACGGCTTCTATTCTGGCGACGTAACTAATCCCCGTAAAAATGCCCGGATGCTCTTTTGCAAGCCGCTGCCCGAAATGCGGAGCAAAATAGTTAGCGTCTGCCAGGGCGCCGCCCTTTTCATACCAACAACCATAGAGATGAGCTTTAAGGAATAGTTTTACGGTCATTTCGTTGTTGATTTCTCTGGCATAGATATCGCGGTCAGCCTGAGACTCTCTGATTAATCGGCTCTCTCTCATATGATTGATTGTCTCCTTTGCTAAATATTTGAGCATGGGCTGTTGCTTTGACAAGAAATGGTCCGATGCCAGGAAGTGCGCGATACCTTCCCAGTTGTAGTACTGTTGATTCTTCGCGGAAGTATGAGCCGACGGATGGTATGTAGATATGAGAATTGTTTTGTCGGCCTTGTATTTTTTTGATCGCACGGATGGATCGGTATGCATCACTTTTGCTTCGATAACGACGGTCTCATTGGCAGTTACAAGCCAAATATCTGCTCGTCCTTCATCTCGGCTGAACTCGACCGAGACTTCATTTATGCTATCACGCAATGAAAAGAGCTTCTGCCAAGGGGTGGGATTCTGAGCAATTATGTAACCGAGCATCGCTGTAAGCCGTGTTTCCTTCAATGACGAGCCAAAAGCGCCAAGAAGGCTTCGCACGGGAGAACCGCCACGTAAAAGATTTATCTCTTCGTGATCTTCATTGCTTTTTCTGGCCACTTTGATCACCGTAACAGCCTAATGCGAAAGATCAGTAATAGGCTATTTTTATGTCGTTGATTATATTGGCAATCAATTAGTCGCTAATTTTTCAAAAAGTGCCGTTAATTGATTGCGATCAGACCGCCCAGGTGATAATGTTAAAAATACTTGGCATAACTGACTGTTTTTGAAAAGATTATGCAGAAATGAGCGCTCATTTCACGCTCATTTCGCTCATTTCTTCGCGTCTTTTATAAGCGCAGGACCGCCAACATAATGGGCGCCGCGTTTTTCTCCTACCAGAACCAGGAAGCCTTCATCGATCAACCGTTTCAGTTCCCTCTTTGCCGTATGACGAGTAATTGCAAACAGCTGACAATACTCCATGTTACCTATTCGTGCGTGAGAGGCTAAATAAGACCGCAGATTAGAGACGCGTCTTTCCAGCCAAGCCCGCGTCTCAAGAAGATGCGGCGAAGGATAGTAAACAGCTCCTCTGCCTGACGAGCCGGAAGAAACGACAACACTCCGAGCAATCAATTCTTGAATCTCCCGGTAAGCATGGTCCCGGTCAAGATTAGAAAGCTTTCGATAATCTTCATTTGAAAATCCGTCCGGGTGGCCGAGCAACACTCTTTTCTGGGTCGGCGTCAAACCTAACTGCTCAACGATCCCTTTCCACTCGGCGCTCGGCCCCTCAAAGATCGGCTGGTTTCTAAGGGTTACAGAGAACAATGAATCATCCAGTTTGAACTCAGGGTGCTTCAGGAATGATTCTTCCATCTCCTCATGCATCCGGGGAATGCCTTCGCCTTCCTCCCGCATTATAGCCGCGTCCGCAAGCACTCGAACCATCAATGGATTCCTACTGGCATGAATACGTTTGCGTTTTTGAAGTTGGGCGAGAGTAACCGGAGCGACAAGATCGCCAGGGCTCAGGACTTCCATCCGGTCATCAAAGAACCATACTTCGATTTCCCGGCTCTGATCGTTATAATCCCGATGCGCAATTGCATTGATAAGCGCTTCCTGCCAGGCAAAGGTAGGATATTCGGGCATTTCTTTAAAGAACAGGTTGTGAAGCTTTTCCGACCTGCGAATGTATAACGAGGCTACCCGATAGGCTTCCGGGATCAATGCGGAAACCGGAAGTTCAAGTCTGGCGAGCTGTTCGACATTGCGCCGTGAGCCATGCTCCCGTTTTGTTCCTTCGACGCGAAAGAAGCGGATGCCGGGCCGTGGATGCCAACGGACAAGGGGTTGCTTTCCAAAAAGCAAGAGCGCCGCATTCGTGATAGCCGACCCGCCCGCTTTAGCGGTGATAAGGCCGTATCTCTCCAGAAGCTCTTCTACCGGCCGGTCAGCCTGAACAGTCTTGGACATAAAAGATCTCGCCAGTGCAAGGTCGATGTCGTCTATGGTCGCTTCAGGACGGATTTGTTGTTCATACCCCACTCGTCGGTATGCCTGCTTACGCGCATTTATTACTTCCTGCGGTTCACAAATCACTTCGTCGTTGACACGATAAGGAAAGCCGTTGCCGTCCACCATAATCGCTTCCGGGTGCATATGCACCTGCATGACGATCACCTGCTGGGCATCTATCGTGACGTGCTGCGTCTGGACTTTGACCGAAGGCTTCAATCTGCGTTCAGGGACTGCGAGAAATTCGCGCACCGCATCCTCTGGATAGGCATGGCCTGAAGGCGTCCCGTCATCGTCTACCCCGAGCAGGATCGTCCCACCGTCCGCATTGGCGAATGCGGCAACATACTCGGCGATCCAGTCCCGCACAGTTCTTCTATCAAGCGGTTTTGGCTTTTCGTCATCCAGATGCCACAAGGACTTGAACTCAAGAAACTGCCCTTCTTCCAGGGCGAGCAACCGCCTAAGCTCGGCTTCAGTGAAAATCTCCTTCATTGAGTTTCTCCATCGAATAATAGCTGGCGTAGCTTCATGTAGCTGATTTATGGCCAAAGCGTTTTCCGGCCATTTTCACTAGATAAGAAAATTCACGCAGCTCTCGTATTCCGTTCGATCTAGTTTCAATCAAGCAGTCGCGCATTACTTCCCCGATTCGTTCCGTATCTTCAATCCAGCCGCAATGAGCAACATAAGGTCCGCCTTGCTTCGATAGCAGTGCTTCAAAAGCAGCCTTCACTCCCGGAGCCCTGTCGCTCAGCTTATCGCTTATCACCCATGTATAGAACTGGGCAATACCTTCAACAATTTCCAAATCGGTTTCAGCGAAAGCGCCGGTTTCCCATTGTTTACCATCGATATCTCGCCCGACGTGGGAGTAGGCGTGGGCCAGCTCATGAATCAGAATAACGACTGTCAAATCTTGAACAGATACCTGTAGATAACCGGCGAACAAGCCGATTGCTTTCCAGTAAGGGCCGTATGGGGGCCGTATGGGGTCAGACTTAAAACATGAGTTGTTGACAACGATTCCAAGTTTTGCTATCCTCAGCTCATGCCTCGCAAACCACGCATCGAATACGAAGG